>JBDHQB010000007.1:0-133300 GCA_039806825.1 Parachlamydiaceae bacterium
GGATGCAAAAGCAAACCCTTTCATCTCTCGCCCCTACTTAGCCTATTTGCTGCTGACGACTGAACGCTTACATTTTTTCTACTCCATACAGAATCATCCAACGCTCGATTGATGATCTGCCTATATCTAGCTCATTTGTCTCACAATAAGCGGAAATAACAAAAAGATCTTCATTTTCTAGCGATGAAAGAGGAACGGCAGCAACGTTAGACGTTCTCTCTATATTCTTTTCTTTTTGAATTTTCGTTTCTTGTTTATGGCCCAAATTCCGGCCTTCTTCATGGTCTATCTGTTGGCCTTGATGCTGGCCCAAATTTCGACAAAAAGCTTCTTTGACAAGCCTGTAAACCCTAAAAGTGCTGGCCCTTTTATTAACCACTTCTTCTACATATCCCAACCCTATCAATTGAGCTAAGCGGGTTCGGACAATCTTTTCCGAAATTCCGGCAGCTTGAGAAAATCCACTCCTTCCAAACATAAACTCAAACGGATCTAGATCCAAATGCTTACAATAATTTTTCAGAGGAATTCTTGTCGGCTGCGTTGAAATACGACGCATCATATAGATGATAAACCTAATCATCTCATAATCATTCAAAAAATCGTCCGTTAACAATAGATTAGGTATATGAGTAAAAGGATATGGGATAGAAGGGCGTTCAGACATAGGGCCCTTCTATTGTGAAGTTTTTTGTCGTTGGCTTTCATTATCTTCTTTTTGGATTTGCGTTTGTTCCCAGGCCTCTAAATCTCTCAATTTCCAACGACTAGATCCGCCCCCAAGTTTAAGTGGTTTAGGAAATTTACCTTCTTTACCCCATCTCCAGACAGTAGGGCGACTGATGCTATAACGTCGAGCAATTTCTGTATCTCGTAAAAAACCTGTTAAATTTTGCATTGCATAACCTCATTTTGTGGATATGCATCTTATTTTGTATCATCCTTTTGTTATTTTGGAGGCAGGGTAACAATTATTTACTCTTCGGCAATTTTCTTGCGCAAATTGTATACAGTACTTCTTTTTAATCCTTCCTGCTTTGCAATTCTTAAATCAATAGCATGATCAGACATGTTCTCATTCCGTTCTTTCATCTCTTGGTGAAGTTTTCGCAATCTTTCTTGTCTTTCTTCTAACCTTTTCTTATCTTGTTTGGCTTTCGCTTTGCCCCCAGCACTCCATCCTTGAGTTTTCTTACTAATCATAATAGGAGAAAAAGTGCGTAATCCAAAAAGCTTAGCAATTTCATCCGCTTTATTCACATAATCAATCAAATCAATCATTTTATCGATAAGCGTTAACGAGACTTGTATCTTTGAATTTTGAAAAACAGCTTCTTCTTGTTGAATGGTCATAGGCTTGCCAGATAGTTGCTCCCAATGCATATACAAACGATTGATTAGATTGTGTTCCATTTTTCTCATCCAGCTAACAAAATCGCAAAGATTTTTTCCCTTTTTCTCGAATTCTTCAGCCATTTGCCAAATTTTAGAAAAAATTTCTTTGTATCTTGAATCTCCTTTAACAAGCTCTTGCAAGAAAGTAATATCTAATTCATCTTCATTAATCTCGAGATTTTTTATTCCTTTCATCTTGCTATTTGCTCCAAGTAATGACCCAATTTTTCCCATGCTTGTTTCATTTCTAACTCGTAGCCATAGCGTTGATAAATTCTTTTAACCTTATTCTCTTCTGTATGATTAAGACAACGTTCTGCCACTTCAGGAAGCACGCCCAAAGAAGTCATGAGCGTTGCTCCAGTTCTTCGCAAATCGTGTGGCTTCCAAATCCCGCGGGAAAGGGTCAATGCCATTGTTTGCTTTGATCTATTAGAGTATGGTTGACCATTGCGTTGACGATCTGAAATTTGCTTAGTAATTGTTTTAGAGCAAACGTGAGAGTTTTTTCGACTGGCAGGAAAGCACCATTCTCCATCGCCTGTAATTGCCTGAAGATTTTGAAAATATTTCAAACTGAATTCAGATAAAAATACAATGTGTTCTTTTTCATTTTTGCTATGTTCTGAAGGAATTCGCCAAGTTTTTTTCACCCAATCTATATGTGACCATTTTGCTTTTAAAAGCTCTCCGATACGACAACACGTTGCTAAAGTAATCCAAATCGCTATGACACTAACCTTTTCCATGTTTGCCTTGGGTAACTTATCGGCGAGCTCGCTTATTTCATCTTCATGCAAAACTCTCTCGCGTTCTACATTGGATCCTCCAATGTTTTTCTTACTGACTAAAGCTGTAGGGTCTACTTCAAGCAAATCTCTAACTACAGCAAAGCGAAACATTTGGCGAATCAGGCTAAAAATAACTTTGGCCATTCGATTAACACCACGCTGAAGTAATTTATCTACTACTTCAAGAATATCTCCTTTACGTACATCTTTAATATTTATGTCTCCTAAAAAGGGAATCACATCTTTTAGCATCATTCTGCGAACTTCCAATCCTTTATCTTTGCGATTGATCAAATCCGTTGAAAGCCATCTCTCGAATAAATCTCTCACGCAAACCCTGCTAGCTTTTTCTTTTGCTCTTTGTTCAACCAAGTTCTTCTTTTCTTCAATTGGATCAGTCCCTTTATGCTTAACTTCATGCTTTAATGCTTCCGCTAGTTTTCGAGCAGCAGGCACTGTTAAACCAGCCACGTCATTACGTCCTTGTCTAAAAGGACCAAGTCCCTTTCTTCTCTCACGCCATTTGTCGGATTCTTTTACTGAATAGCAAAATATCCATGATTTGGAGCCAGCAGGCATTATACGAAGAACTAAACCCTTAACCTGTGAGTCTCTTAAATAAATAGGTTTGTTTTGAGGCTTAACCTTTTGGCAAAACTCATCTGCCAATGAACGGGGAATTTTTTCCATTTATCTTAATTATTCCTCGTTATTTTTCTGATCCAAATCGGTGATCTTTCGGCTATCACAGGAATTTTTTCCAGCACCTTCGATAGATTTTTGATAGATTTCTTTTTCTAGTTGCCTAACGCTCTTTTCTGCAACGGGTAAATCTTCCGGCATGGTACCGCCCAGCCTCTCAATAGTTTGACGCACTATTGTACCTACTTCAAAGTGAATCTGATTTGCTTTATTTTTCCCTTTAATATTCTCTCGACGAAGCTTATCTTCAGCTTGAGTAGCTCTAAACAAATTTGCTGCAAGTTCGGTGCTTCCCATATGATCTAAAATCTTCTGATTCTTTTTAGTCCCTTTCTTTCATGGATATCCTTTGCATCGAGACCCCCATAGAGACCTTTATAACCATGATTTTGGAATATAGCAAAATCAAGAGTTGTTTCTACACCGGATTGTTGAGCTGTTTCGACTAACTGTTTATTGTGTTCTCGAAGATCCTTTCGGAGATAAATACGTTTCTCATCTTCCATTAGCTGTTGGAAATTTCGATTATCAGCTAGCTCTTGTCGGCGGGTTTGAATTGCAAAATAAGTCTGCCCGTTGGCAATCACAGGTTTGGCCGGATCACCATTTTGGACAATCAAGTAGCAAGCGTAACGAGATAGCTTTACATCTTCGACCTGCCTTTGCCCTCCCTTACCAACTTCGATCATATCGATGATATCCTCGAAATGATCGACAATATTGTGTCCGCTATTTTTACACGCTTCTTTTGCTTTTCCTATGACAGGCAAAAAGTGGCGGTACTCAGAGTACTCAAGAACTTTTGCTAATTTTCTGGCACTCCAGAATTCACAGCCATCCTCCTCTTCTTGTCTGAGTGATTCGAAAGTTTGATGATGAGTTTTTTCAACTAAATCTTTATTCATATTAATCTCCTGTAGCATTGAGAGCATTTTTCTCTTATTTTCGTGTGGCGGATATGTAGCGGATGAAACCACCTAATAAGCGCCAATATTTAAAGCTACAAAATAAGACAACGATAGGATATAAACCAATCTGAAATAGCATCATGAATGCGATTTTGATGGCATTGAATGAGACAGGATGGTATGGTTGAAAACAGGAAAAAACTTGCATGGGGTGCAAGAAGTCGGAGGTTTCAAATCCTCTCACCTAGATTCTTTTACCCCACTTATAGGTTTTAATTGACCATTTCAAAGGCTGGTTTTGAGGCTGAATGGGGTTCGAGGGAGTGATTGGGGCGGGGTTTGCTTTCGGGCATGTAGTTGGAGCTAACCTCGACGAATTCGGCTTTGCGTTGCAATTCTTTTAGGCTGCGAGCACCTCCATAGGTCATTCCGCTTCTTAAGCCTCCCAAAAGTTCTTCAATAAGCGCTGTTGCACTGCCTGTTATGGGGAGATTAAAATGGGTGCCTTCAGCAACCGTCATAGGCTTTAGCCCACCAAAATATTCATTCTGAAAACGCTCACTCGCCTGCCCTCTGTACTCAGAAAATGAACCGCGACAACCTGCACTTTCTTTTGTTTGTGAAAATAACTTCCCTATCATCACTGTGCTTGCCCCTGCAGCTAATGCAAGCACAACATCCCTACTAGAACGTATTCCTCCATCAGCAATCAATGGCACTCTCAATTTCTCTGCCACTTTGGAACATTCAAAAATAGCAGAAAACTGGGGAACTCCAAATCCTGTCACAATCCTTGTTGTACATGCAGCTCCAGGCCCTATACCCACTTTAACTGCGTCTGCTCCCGCATTGACGAGGTCATGGTATCCCATTGCAGTACAAATATTGCCCGCAATAACCTCAATAGAAGAGTTAGCACGTTTCAAATTTTGTATAAAATGGATCATCCGATCTGAATGACCATGTGCAATATCAATACATACCCCTAATGCACCCATATCGATTAACGCCAAAATTTCTCGCAAATCTGTATTTAAGCCACACGAAATATAACAAGCACCTTGAAATTCTTTGACAAGCTTTAACTGAAGGTCAAAAGGCATAAAACGGTGGAAAATTGGAAGCGACCCCTTTTCGATAATTACACGGGCAAGATCCGGACTGATGACAGAGTCCATATTAGAGGCTAAAAGGGGAATTTCGATTTTTCTTTTGCTTGTGAGCCATGTGTGAAGTGTGGGTTCAGCACGAGAAGGAATATTATTGTATTGGGGAACTAATGCAACATCATCGAATGTGTAGGTTTTTCTCATGATTTACTCCTATGCGTCAAAAAAAACGAATTCCTTGTCGATCGTTTGAATCAATATTGCCGCTTGAAACTTGTCAAATCGCAAAAGGTTCTTTTATAATGACTCAGGAATTATATAAAAAGAAGAGGTAAGTATAATTCCAAAATTCTTGAGCAATTCGATGCACTCTTCTTGACTAGTTAAAGAAAATAAGATGGTGACCTTTCCGCAGGCGTGGAGTGCGGTAGCTCCGCATACGCTCCGCTACCGCACTCCAAGCCTGCGGAAAAACTACCGCTTGTGTTGCTTTGTTACAAAAGGCCACCGCTTGTGTTGCTTTTTTTAGTATTGTAAATTTTTGCAGCATTATGGTCAGACTCACCATGTCTAACAATCACCATTTGTTGCGTAGCGCACACATTTGAAAATGTGAAAAGAACCAACACAAAAGTTACAACAGATTTCATATATCCTCCCAAATCGATGAATGAAAAAGTTTAGTCCTATTGCAATATCTCGACAATTCACATCTATTGTTGAAAACTCCGCTTTTTCTGTGTGTATCTCTGTTTGCGGTTGGTGCATGAATGTTATTTTTGTGCATAAACTACAAATTATCTTCTGCTCATCAACTTCTTGCAAACAGGTGATTTTCTCTCGTAAAAATAGCTATTTATCAACATTTCAACAGGACTAGAAGAAGAGGAAATAAATATTATATCTAGTATCTTCTTCTAAAGATGTTGTGGAAAAAATTTGCTTACACTTGACATCAAGGAAATTTCCTAAATTGTTCAAAAGTGCCCTTTTTCTGTTGATAAATCTGTTGATCGACTGTCATTGATTTGATGTTTTGTCAGTAACCTTCCATTTATCGTACGGTCGCTGACAGCTTTTCAACAAATCAACCTTCTGGGGAACAAGCTTACTTATTAACAATTCCACAGACACTAATGAAAAAGAAAAATCTTATAGATCATTTATATTCCTTAATGAATCGTGTTGAAAGTTTAATCGATTCATTTTACAAATGAGCATTCAATCCCTTGGAGCAAACAATGTCCGATTTTTCGCCGAACCATTTCTTCCAATTATCTAGCTTTAAACACGCCAAACTTTTCGATGGCAGCGTTAACGTATGGGAGGCGCTACCACGCATCGGATCCTACTTAAATTCGCTTAAATTGGGCGTAATTGAGTCAGATGTTCCATCCAATGCCTATTTGATCAACAGAGATCAAATTTCAATCGGAAAAAATGTGACCATTGAACCGGGCGCTTACATCAAAGGTCCTTGTGTTATCGGTGACAATTCAACTGTTCGACATGGGGCATACATTCGTGGAGATGTGATCGTGGGCCAACATTCTGTCGTTGGCCATGATTCCGAATTAAAGAACTCCGTTATGCTTGATCAATGTCATGCCGCACATTTTGCATATGTCGGCGATTGTATTCTTGGAAATGGGGTCAATCTTGGTGCGGGAACAAAGTGTGCAAACTTGAGATTGGACAACAAACCGATAGTCATCATTTACGAGAATGCGAAAATCGAAACGGGTTTACGGAAATTTGGTGCTATCTTGGGAGATGGATGCCAAACGGGGTGTAATACCGTGACCAATCCGGGAACTGTATTGGGCAAGCATGTCTATTGCTATCCGTGCACAAATATTGGCGGGGTGATCTCTTCTGAAAATACTATACGAAATGATACGAGTCTAATTATTACCCCAAATAGAAGATAAGTTTCTTATAAATTCTATTTCGTTTATTATTCCTATTTTAATCAGTGAACAAAAAC
Source organism: Parachlamydiaceae bacterium (assembly GCA_039806825.1). GTDB lineage: Bacteria > Chlamydiota > Chlamydiia > Chlamydiales > Parachlamydiaceae > JBDHQB01. Next base: position 6,893 of record JBDHQB010000007.1, read on the forward strand.
AATGACACTTTCAACTACCCATTTAGCTGCAATTTTAGAACCCTATCAATTGAAAATTAACTCACGCTTAAAAGATTTAATTAACAATTTAGATGGTCCCAAAACTTTGAAAGAGGCATGCGCGTATGCTTTGACTAATGGAGGAAAGCGTTTTCGTCCAGCATTGGTCTTGATGATAGCGAATGCAATTGATTCAAGCAGAGATGTCGTTGACGCAGCCCTTTCTATTGAGTGTTTTCATACAGCTTCTTTAATTGCCGATGATCTACCTTGTATGGACGATGATGACGAGCGGCGAAATAGGCCGAGTGTCCATAAAGTTTATGGAGAAGCAACAGCATTGCTTGCAAGCTATGCTTTAATTTCAGAAGGATACGCTTGCCTTGTCAGAAATATAAAATTATTAAAAGAAGATGCTGTTGGTACGTTAGCTTTTGAGAATGTGACCTGCAATACTGGGATTCATGGAGCCACCGGAGGGCAACTCTACGATCTTAACCCCCCAGATTCTAGCTTAGAAACTTTATTAAGAATCCATCAAATGAAAACCTCAGCATTGTTTGAAATCGCATTTGTTTTAGGTTGGCTTTTTGGTGGAGGAGATCCGAACAAACTTCCGACAGTAAAAAAAGCTTCTGCACATTTTGGTTTAGCTTTTCAAATTGCAGATGATTTTGAAGATCTTGAGCAGGATCAACTGCAAGGAAATCTCGTTAACATCGCACTTATGAAGGGGAAAGTTGAAGCTAAGGCTCTTTTTAAAACAGAAATAGAACAGTTAAAATCGGTGCTAAAAAAATTAAATTTGCTTACTGAGGATGTTCAAAGCTTAATCGACATAATGTGTTCTAAAGCTTAAAATTTTTTGAAATTTTTAAATAAAAAAAGGTAGATGTCCTTAAGTAATTTACGCATTACATATTCAAGCGATGACGGAACAAATCTTTCCAATCTAGTTGCGTCATATATTAAGAAATCTCCTACCCTTAGAGATTTAGCTAACGAAATTTATGATGAAATTTACTATTCAGGAATGGGAGATTGGGATGTAAAGTTTGGAGAAAAAATAGGGTGTATAGATAGTGAAAACAGAGTGATATATGCTGTTTCTGCGAGTAGTCAAAGATGTTTCAGTTCTTTAAAATTTTTATACGCAGTTTGTGATAAGGTAATATTAAATGTAAAATACTATGATGAAAACCAACTTCAAATCAAGGCTGAGCAGTTTGCATGTTTTCTTAATCTGATTATTTTAAATAATAAAAGAGAACTGGCACCAAAACCAGAATTTGGACATTGTTTATTTACTTCAGCTATTTACACTTCTATTCATCAACAAATCTTCAATTTCATACAAAGATATCGTGTGGCTTACCCCCATTCCTCTCTTTATTTAGAAAAAGAATTTGCCGTAATGACCCGTTTTGTAATGGGTGAAAACTACGCAGGTTATCATAAAACGCTCCTTAAAATTCTTAGGGCTCTTAAAAAGGAGCCCTTGTCCTATACATTGGAATCCGCTGAAAGAAAACAATTTCTCAAGGAATTTTCTTATTGGCTATTTACTTCAATCGAACTTGATCAAGAAAGATGGGAGTTTTTACTGAAAAAATGTTTTTTTGCAATCAGCTACATGCCAAAGGATTTGGCTCATTTAACTCATGTGGTTTGTTCTTTATACTCAAACCCACTTTTAGCAGGAGTTATTGAACATCCATTTTCAGATATGCATCAAGCAGGCTGTATAACAGGGAGATTGCAACAACTGACATTTGGTTCTAATTCAACCACTCTTTTACAAATGCCACAACTTTGCTACTGCGAGATGAGAGAAAATTATGGGGTATTTACTCAAGCATTTAATATTCTTCCAGAAGCTAAAGCATTTTTTGAGCTACTTAAAGAGAAAAAAGAAAAACTGCTTTATATTAACCTAATGAAAGAAAAGAAATTAGCTAATAAATGTCAGGAAACAGAACACACCACTCACATTGTAGAAGTTGTTTCCTTTTTAAAAATTGAGTCTCTTAAGATTGTCTCTTTCGATCGTTATTCTGATGTCGCAACCCAAAGGGGGGTGTCATCTGGAAATTGGAATCAATTTTTGCATACAATGATTATTAAATGTTCAGAAAGTTTTGGATGTTTAAAAGGATTTGATGGTGCGATTTTAGATAAAATGCATAAGCACTATTTCGATGCTAAAGAGGAATTATCAGTTGAAGAAAGAAGAGAGTTTTATGAGATTCTCCTTATTGAAGTCCTGAGTAAGTATCTTATTGAACACAAATATGACTTTTTAACAGTTGCCTGTGCCTCTTCAACTGAGGAAAGTGGATCTTTCGCTGCCCTTCTGTATCTTCATCAGACTGTAAAGCAAGGAAAATCTTTAACCGCCGATTTTTATAAAAAAATCTTTACTATGTTGTTCCTGAATTCTGTTGCAGTAAAAAATCAACCCCCTTCCATTTATTACATTAACCTTTTCCATACATGTGCCAAAAGAATCCTGGAAAAAGGACCGTTAAGTTAATTTACCATTGATTTTTAATTAAATTTAATGATAAAATTTTTTTGTAATTTTTAAAAACTATATCAAAATGGCATATAAAATAATTGGGCAAGGCCCTGATTCAAATACAGTGGTGGATTATGGCAATATGCTGCCGAGAATCTGTACTATAAACGATCAGCGTTCAACACTTGAACAAATTGAAAAACTAACAGCAATACTAGGTAAAGAAAGAATATCCAAACTAACTGTTAATCTTGTACGCAGAGCAACCCTACCTGTAGTTGAAATAAACAATGACGAAGCAGTCGCTGAAATTCAAGATGGGTATGTCAATTACCCCTTTTCAAAAATCGTATGGATTGTAGACCCGGGCACTTTTGTCGGTGAGGAAAAAAAAGGGAAATTAGAAAAAAAATATGATCTCATTTTTTCTGTTACAACATCCATTTTAATGGTAAATGATCCTGTCACGACACCAGAAATTTTGAATCTTTGTGGAAGAAATACATTTAAGCTTGGAATATATGCAGAATATGTAAAACAGCTTAAATCGTTTATTGATGGGATGAAAGATAAATATCCTTTGCTATTTGCTCCTGAGAATCCTCAAAACTGTGATTTTACTAAACTCGCTAAAGAACTTATTAAACATATCCAAGGCATCAATGTTGTTGATCGCACTGTCCATGAAGATGCACATATAAAAATCTTAAAAGACCTAAGAGCTCTAATTGCAACTCAAAATGCTGCAGGGGAAACTCCTACAGTTGTACAGGCTAAGGGTTTGATAGAAGATCTTGTGATGTGGATGTATACACAAGTGCAATTAGAAGATGTTAATTATAGGGCTTTTGAAAATGTTGTCTTTAGAGATGCTCCCATTCCTTTTTCAAGGGGCATAGATAAAGATTTTGAATGTTTACGTGAGCGATTAGAAAAATTTCCTCCGATAATCTTTAAGGGTAAGTCAGACAAACATCTTATTGGATATCTGCCTCATCCCATGTTTGACATCCAACATTCTGGAGTAAAAACCAAAATGGTTTATTCTCCTTCACCGATCTTTAAAGAAGAGGGTAAATCTCCAACTTTGCAGAGTGAATATCAGTTTTTCCTTGAAATTTTGAAAAAAAGAAATCAGCGCATCCTAGTTGTTAATCTTATGCTCCATGTTCAAGAAAGAAATGACACATGCACACTTTATAATGAGCTTGCAAAGCACTCAAACGCCAAAGTTCTTGGGCTAAATCGATTTTCATCGCTATTTACTTCAAACAATGAGTTTTCCGACGCGCAAAATCCAGAAATACAAAATTGGCCAACATTTAAAAAGATCTTATTAGATAATTGGTTTGAAAAAGCGATTGGGCATTCAGAATCCTGTCATTTTATAAATGAGAAAGATACCTATAGGGGTGAAGTAGAATTAATTTTAGATGCTGTAAAAGAGCATTATTTCAAAGAAAGTCCTACTTTAGGAAATTTTGCGAGAAGGTACTTTCAAGATTTAGCATTTGTTGAAATCATAGAATATGAGCAGTCTGAAAATAAAAGTGATTTTTGTATTATTTCTTGCAACGCCTCAGCAGATAGAGCCCCTTCTCTTTACACATTGCTTCGATTGAAGCAACTTTTAAAAATGCATGCACACTTAAAAAAAGAGCAATTAAAAGAAATTGCATATTCTTTGTTTGTTCCAGCGTTAATTCATGAGAATAGATCTCTTCATAAAGGGCGAATTGATGATTTCATCGAAGAAGCCTACACAATGATTGCTGCTGGACCCATGCCAACTTTCAAAAAAACTATTGTCAATGCACAAAGTGCACCGGCAGAATCCTAGAAAATAGTTTGCATTGCCTCTAGAATGCCATTTTAATTGAATTTTTAATAATTAATATGCTATAGTTTTATTTTATTTTTTTAATATTAATTGAAGGAATCAATGGAAGCACCCGTTTATATAGATAGTTATAGGGTAGGAGTAACATTTGCAGCTACCAATGGAATGGAAAAAACGGGTGTTAAAGCTGCACTGAAATCTCCAAAAGTTGCCCCCATCGCACAACAGGCTTTTGCAGCACTCAAGTTGGCAGGGATCAAAACATTTCAGATCGAACTCATCACACCTGGAAAAAATGAGCCTGATAGCGAGGCAATTGATTTAACAAATAATCTGCTTTCAATTGCAAGAAGGGGATGCAATGAGCGTTTCAGCAAGATTACTCTCACAGCTAAATCCACTTTAGAGATTCCCCCCAAATCTGCAATTGTTGATGAGGATAAACTCCTCGAAACACTTAGTTACCTTGCTGAAGTCCTACAACAAGAATTGCAAGGTAATAAAAAGGCTAAAACTGAGCATCAGAAACATGTCGAATATAAGAAACTTAGCGATGGGGAATTAGTCTTTAGCAGTGGGGTCTTTGAAGCGTTTAAATCCCAAATCGAAAAATTTACTACAGAGCTCCTAGAGCAATATCCAAAGTTAAAAAACACTCCTCAAATGCTTGAATTTAGCCAATATATATTTCGGGAACATAAGGAAAGAGCCTTACATGAAATGCAAATAGATTCTTTACGGAGCGCCCTAGCAACGGAAAAGAAAGATCCTTTAATGGACGAATTTGTCGGAAAGTGGATCGAAAAGCTATTTACTACTGTCAATTTGGAAACTGCTTGGCAAAAATTTTTGGAAGGCTATGTCCCAAATTTAGGTGTAGAAAATTGCATAACAATTGCTGAAACTCTAGATGCGGTTCATGCCGCTCTTGAGAAAAACCCCAAGTTGAAAGGGAGCTTTCCCTATCCTGCTTTTGATCAAATTTCTTTAGGGAATTTACCCTCAAATCTATGGACGATTGATCATGGAAATGGGCGTTGCTCACAATTTATTCGCATGGCGAATTGTACTCACATCGAGTTCTTAGATAGATTGACTAAGAAAAAGAAAATAACAATTCAGCCTGAATTTGTACGATTTCTACAAGAGCTTCAAAAACAGGGAAAGCGCTTTTTATACATCAATCAAATGATTACAAAAGGTGATTATTATGAAAATTTTGAGCCTTTATTAAAAGAAGCTTTTCAAACTCAAGTTGACCTTACAAATATTATTCATCAATTAGAAACTGAATATGGTCTCACAAATATCGATGTAGTCACATTAGATAGGAATTCAGAGTTTTATCATTGTCGCAACGAAGGTGCGAGTGCAAACGATCCCGATTTGGAAAATATTCTATATTTTAAAGGGGCGTGTCTCGACAATTTATTTTATAAAGGCAGTGAGTGCCCTTGTATATGGCCTAAAAGAATGGATAAAGAGAAATTGATAAAAGATATAAAAGAGATTATAGAAAACGTTCACAAAAAATATTTTCCTAATAAAGAAGAATTGAATGATGTGCAGAGGAATGTATTTCAAGACCTAGTCATGAAGGATTTGGTAAGATATTTTTGCATAGAATCAAACTGTGATTACTATACAATAGCCTGTCAGTCTTCTATAGATAGAGGTCCTTCTTTGTCAGCTCTGCATTATTGGGATGAGGTGATCAAGAAGGGGCAAAACAAAAATTCCGTGGAGATATTGAGAACAGTTGTAATGTTCTTCGTCAATGCTATTTTGATGTCCAACCGTCTGCCGCATGATGAAAGGGTAGTGACCTTTTACGAGACCCTCAAAGTCATGGAAGCAACCGCAGATGCAGCTGCAGTAGCAGTTGCAGTGGAAGCTGTGCAAAGTTTAAAGCAAAAAGATGGTAGTAGTTAGAGAGTGCGTTAAGTTTGTGAGGAATTTTAACGCAAAGACGCAAAGGCGCAAAGATAGGGAGAGGTTTGTGAGTGGGTTAAGTTTGTGAGGAGTTTTTACGCAGAGGCGCAGAGAACGCAGAGGTTCGCAGAGGTAGGTAGCGGTTTGTAGTGCTTAGAACTGTTTGCGCTGGCGAGTACCGTTGGCAATACCGAGGAACGGCAAAGCCAACGGCACTCGCCAGCGTAAACGGTGCTACTTGAACATTCGAGGAACGAATGTTCAATGGCTTCTTTTTTTTACTGCAAACACTAGGGAAAAACTATTTATTTATGCTTTTTAGGAAAGAGAGCGGGGAGATTCTCTGCGGTCGTGATGTTCTAAAATCCAGGTGCTAAATCTAAAAAAATTTTGTCTGGAAGAATTCTAGAACAAAAAGAAACCTTTGAACATTCGTTCCTCGAATGTTCAGTAGCACCGTTAGCTTTTGCGGGTACCTTTAGTTCTGTCCGTTCCTCGGCAGAGCAATGGTACCCGCAAAAGCTAACAGAGTTCTAAGCACTACAACCCGCTACCTACCTCTGCGCCTCTGCGTAAAAATTTCACAAGAACTTAACTCCACACAAACCACAACCCATCTCTGTGCACCTCTGTGTCCTCTGTGTAAAAACTCTACACAAACTTTTAGATAGATAATAGATAAAGGGGATGACGCATCATCCCCCTTTGGATTAGACTTCGACGGTCTCTTCAACAGCATCCGCTTGAACGCCTTTGATGGCTGGACGTTTTTCTTTGATCAATGCACTGATCTGAGCTTCGATCTCTTCGAGCATCTTTGGATCTTTCTTCAATAACTCACGAACAGCCTCACGGCCTTGGCCTAGCCTGTTTCCTTTATAGCTAAACCATGTTCCCTTCTTATCCAAAACATTCAATTCTGAACCCAAATCAATAGCTGTACCAGTCCTCGATATGCCCTCATTAAACATAATGTCAAATTCAGCAACTGTAAATGGAGGCGCCATCTTGTTCTTCACAACTTTTACTTTCACACGGTTTCCGCTCTCACCACCCGCTGCATCCTTAATACCAGTCACGCGACGGATTTCCATCCTCATCGAAGAGAAGAACTTCAACGCGCGTCCGCCGGTTGTCGTTTCTGGGTTTCCATACACAACACCGATCTTCTCACGGATTTGGTTGATAAATACAGCGCAGGTATTGCTCTTTGAAAGTGATGCTGTCAACTTACGCAATGCTTGCGACATCATCCGCGCTTGCAGTCCCATAAAATTGTCGCCGATCTCACCCTCTAATTCTGACTTAGGCACCAAAGCAGCCACAGAGTCAATGATGATCACATCGATCGCATTGGAACGGGCTAATGTTTCAGCAATGTTGAGAGCTTCCTCTCCACAATCAGGCTGAGAGATCAACAAGTCATTAACGTTTACTCCAATTTTAGCTGCGTAGCTTGGATCCAAAGCGTGCTCAGCGTCAATATAAGCAGCAATACCGCCCGCTTTTTGTGCGCTTGCGACAATGTGAAGGGCTAATGTTGATTTACCAGAAGATTCAGGTCCATAGATTTCAACAATACGGCCGCGTGGAACTCCGCCGATGCCCAATGCAGCATCCAAGGTCAATGATCCTGTCTTGATGACGCTTGTTTCGTTTTCGGAGGAATGCTTTCCAAGCGTCATAATCGCGCCTTCCCCGAACTGTTTCTTAATGTGGCTGAGAGCCGCGTCTAATGCCTTTTTGCGGTCTGCGTCGCTAGTTTGCACCATAGTGTTGACTCCTATTGTCTTTTTAAGGTTTTATTCCACCGGCTTTCCGCGGTGGTAAACAATTTTGCGAATGAAAACTCCTTCTGGATCAAAGATTGTCGCATATCCTTTTCCACTGGAAACAGTGCTGATGGGGAACTTATCACCCTTTCCGAAGTATTTTCCTTTGACGAGTTTATCGTGGTCATACTCTTCGATCATCATCACACTGCCATCTCTGTACCAGGCAGAGAGCATTCCATTCTTAACATTTTCACTCATATCACGCTGGCTTTCCATGCGGCCATTGTCGTACCAGGTTCTGACAGGTCCTTGGATGATCCCATTTGACCATGTGATCATCACTTTGGGCATGTCGATGGGGGCTGTTAGTCGGTATTCGGTCTCTTCCCCATTTTTAAGCCCGTTTTTAACATGATATAACCTAAGCAAGCGTCCATTTTTTGCCAGGACTTTGACCTGTCCTTCCTGCTTGCCTTGATTGTATTGCTGGAGTTCTGACAAGGTTTCCTTACCAAAGATAGCGCGGAAACCGTTTCCGTTGTGAATCTCTGCAGCAGTTTCTCCATTCAAGTTCCAATATTGCGCTTCCATCAAAAGACCATTGACGTACTGTTCCTCAGCGGCATATTGGTCAGCGTTCCAATAGCGGAAAGCGCTTCCACATTTGACCCCCTGAATATACTCCGTTTCCGAAAGAACAGTCCCTGTTTCCATATAGACAGTGACGGTGCCATGCAGTTTGCCGGCTTTGTAAGGTTCTTTTTTCCAGATGTTCCCATTCGGATGATAATAAATTGAAATGCCTTCGAGTTCACCCCTGCAGTAAGGAATTTCAGCTTCAAGCCTGCCGCATTCATTCCACACTTTGCTGACCCCTTCAAACAGCCAGGTTTTTTCGGTCCCTGGTGCAATGTCTGGATTGCCGTTAATAATTTCAGTCTGCAGCTTGAGGACTCCATTGGCATGCCATTCGCGGTAGTAACCGAATGCGCGGTTGTTGACGATGTCGAGATATTGTTTTATTTGACCATTGGGATGGTAAGTTGTGACAATCGCAGCGATATCGCCGCACTCATTGCGAGCGAAAACACGTAAAACCTTTTGGTAAGGCTGAGAAGCCAAAAAATTCACATTTTGATATTGCTTGATACGGTCGGGAACACTGATCGTTTCAGACAGGCCATTTCGATCAATGATACTTATTGTTGTCATTGGAGGCATTGCAACTTGGTTCACAGGTCTCACCACATCAGGGTGAGAATCTGCAAATTCTTGCGGACGGGTGCATCCAGTTAAGAATGTGATAGTACAGGCAAAGACGGCTAGGAGCCGAAATAATCTCATAAAAATTCTCGTTTCAGGAGCTTCATATTCAAAAGAAACACTTCATTTTTATCGATATTCTTTTTTCGTTCCAGCTTGAAATCGAGAATGATGAGTTGAGGACGGTTAGGACCTGGGGTAAATTGTCCGATATCGACACCTTCAACTTTAGATAAAATTTTTGAAAGATCGGAGGTATTGATTTCGACAGGATGGACTAATGTTTCAGTTGTTTCTTGGAAATCGGGATAGGTTTGAACGACACCTTCGGAGAAAGCCATGGTGTTTCCGCTTGTAAGTTGTTCCAATCTTTTTTTGATTTGCTCATCTTCAGCGGCATTTTTGTGCTGCAAGATTTTTTGGACGGCTTCGATTTCCGGTTCTAGTAAAGAAATTGTTTCAAGTTGCTTGTCGATGTAGAAGTGGTCTGCGTCGCGATAATGGCTGCGAACGATATTGTTCAATGCTTGCTTTTTGTCGCGGGCAAGAGCAACAGCTTGCACACGTTGCAAAGAGTCCTGCAATTCATCCAGTTCACTGAGATGGGAAAGCAATCCGATCAACACGAGTAAAAAGGGGATCGATCCTGCGATTAATAGATAGAGCAACATTCTTTTCTGAGGGATCTTGCTATTCATGAGGGCTCCTTAGGCAGCTCAATCGCCTCTTTCTTTTCTACTATTTCTTTCTTAAATGTGGCGGGATTGACAGGCTTGTCTTTCAAGTAGAAGGATGCCCGATATTTTCCGCGATTGGAACTCCATTTAACTTCCGCCTTTGCGTCCACCATTTCGTTTGGCGCGATGAGGGCGTCATGAAATTCACGGGCCATTTTGGGTGTTGGCGATGAGAATTCAAGGTCAATCTTCACTTGGTATTTTTCGGTCTTTTTCGTTTGTTCTGGACGCTTCACAAGGGTGTAGTTGAAACTTTCAATTTGCAGAGCGTAACAAGCTTCGGGATCAACATTTTCCTCGTCCGACTTTGCGCAAACCACTTTAGGATGATTGCTAAGCCATGCAAGAACATCGCTGACCAACGGAACATTTGGATAAAGGGCAAAAGTATCAGGCATCGCCTGGATCTGTTTTTCCAAGAATTCAATGCGACGTTGTAGATCCTCTTTATCGAAAGATTCGATAGCTAAAACACCCTCTTCGTCTGACTTTAGAATTTTATTCTTGGTTTCATATTCCGCTTCAAAGGTTTTATAAGGCTTATACAAAAGGGTCAGCATATTCATGTACTCCCCTTTGGCCTGGTCTAAGCGGTAACTCAAATAGGATTGCCCAAAAATATAAAAGGCGAAGGCAAACATCAAGCAAACACCGGCGTAAATTGCTAACGGTTTCGTAAACCGTTTCCAAGGGGTTGGATAAGCAAAGTCCTCTTGCCGGAAGTTGATCGGATCAGGATATTTGGGTAAAGCTGTTAACGCTAATCCGAGCGGAATAGCAAAACGTTGCAGGTCAGAGACACTTACTTGGATGCCGGTTGAAGGTTCTGGCAATGCGATCGGCATTTCCAAATCTTTAAATATTATTCCTGGAAGATTGCGCAATGCCCCGCCGTCGCCTAATGGAACAAGCTTTGTTCCGTCCTTTATCTTGGAATCTTTTTTGATTCCGAAGACCATCCGGTTAATCTCTTGCGTGAGTTTTTGAATCGCTTCGACAAGTTCAGGATTTTGTGTGGCATCCAAATTGGCAAAATCTAAAGCTTGGAAAGATCCGCGCAAAGCTTCTGCAGGTTGTTTTAGATCGTGTGCATAAGCTTCCAACAAAGAGTCTGTGCCGATTTCAATGCTGTAGGCTGATAGAAGTTTACCTGCTTTTACAAGTGCGCAGGTTGTATTGATTGCGCCTACGTTGATAGCGAAAGCGCTATGATCAGGTTCACCGAAGGTGTTAAGGAATGCGGCAATCGCAGCTGGGACAGTGCTGATCACTTCTGGTTCGACAGTTAATGTATTCCATTGATCGATCGATTCTTTGAGGTGTTCTCGTTTTGCAGCTTGCAATGTGATATTGGTAGCACCGTCAACTTTGGAGGTCACAATTTTGTCGAGCATTGCGTCCATTAATGGGAATGGAAGCAGCGGCTCCGCTTGAAAAGCGAAAGCGGCATCAACATCTTTATCTTTGGTCAATTTGATTGTAAGACGTCGAGTTAAAATTTTATTTGTCGGGAGTGCTGTAACTGTAAGCTTAGTATCAATCAGCTGCTTTAACTGTTTTCCATCTTCGGCTGTGTAAAGCGGGTTTACAGTCTCCCCATTAGGTGTAGGTAGTGGAATTTTTATAGCATAGAGCTTTTCTAATATTGGCTTGCCCTGTTTATAGGACAAATAGGCCGCGCGCAAAATGGCCCCATCGCGGTCTAAGCCGACAGATTCTGTATCGGAAGGGTGTAAGCTCATATACTCCCTATATTAAGTAAAAACAAACTATAGCAGATCCCTATAATTCAAAGAAGATGGAAGTCAGAAGACGGAAGACAGAAGAGAGGGGATTGAAGACAGAAGACAGAAGATGGAAGTTAGAATACAAACTTTTGATTCTGCCCTCATTATTCTGACTTCCGTCTTCTGTCTTCCTACTCCTCCTTCTGACTTCCATTAGAATAAAATTCGACATTTAGCTATTATGGCCCCATGATTATTATTAAATTTATCGACTTAGTATTCACCGTCTATATGGTGATGTTGTTTGTAAGGATTTTGGGGTCCTGGCTGCCAGAGATCCAGAATACACGCTGGATGCAGTTTATCAGCTTCTATACCGATCCCTATCTGAATCTTTTTCGAAGGATTATTCCTCCGCTAGGAATGTTAGACCTCAGCCCTATCGTTGCATTCCTATGCCTCAGCTTCATTGAACAGTTCTTGAAATTCGCGGCGGTCTCTCTGTTCAGATGAAATATTTGTCTAAAGATTTTAAGCTTGGCAAAACTACGTTGCCAAGTAATATTTTTTACGCTCCATTAGCGGGATGTTCCGATTTTCCCTTTCGCAAAATGTCGGCTATGTACAAGCCAGGACTCATGTATTGCGAAATGGTTAAAATGGATGCGCTTATTCGCAACGACCAAAATACTTTCCATATTCTCGATTACGACACCACTATGCATCCTATTGGAGGACAAATATGTGGAAGCAAGCCGCAAATCGCAGGACAAGCAGCAAAAATTATCGAAGATTTAGGATTTGACGTTGTTGACCTCAACTGCGGCTGTCCCGTCGACAAAGTAACCAAAGATGGCAGTGGTTCGGGGATGATGAAAAATCCAAAACTGATCGGAGAGGTGATCTCCAACATGGTTGCATCAGTAAAAATTCCCGTAACTGTGAAAATCAGAACAGGTTGGGACGAAGAACACATCAATGCTGCCGAGATCACCCAGATTGCAGAAGCGGCAGGAGCATCAGCAATTTGTATTCATGGAAGGACCCGTGCACAAGGATATCGCGGTCCAGCAAATTGGGACAGAATCAAAATGTGCAAAGCTGTCGCCAAAAATATTAAAGTGATCGGAAATGGCGATGTGACCAGTGCAGAAGCTGCTTTAAAAATGTTTGAACACACCGGATGCGATGCAGTCTTGGTTGCGCGTGGAACTATGGGGTATCCATGGATCTGCGAAGATATTATGAGGCTATTATCTGGAGAACAGCCGTTCAAACGCACTATCGAAGATTGCAGACAAGAGCTTCTAAAGCACTTTGAATACACCCTCCAGTACCACAGTGATAGGCGTACATGTATCGACATGCGCCGTGTAGGATGCTGGTATTTGAAAAAATCGGTTGGAACTAGAGACTTCAGGGAAAAAATTAGCCGCGCTGAAAATGTTGAAATGGTCAGAGACCTGATCACAAATTTCCCATTGGGCGAAATGATTGAAGGTGAGCAGGAAGAGGAGGAGTGTGATGATGAGTGCTGACAAAATGCAAAAAGTGGAACTTCATGCTATTGCCAGAGGAAGAGTACAAGGAGTAGGATTTAGGGCAACAACAAGACATTATGCCCTGCAGCTTGGGCTAAAAGGTACTGTGAAAAATTTGCCCGATGGAGCTGTAGAAATCCGAGTTCAAGGACCAAAAGAATCAATCGAAAGACTCTTGCTCAAACTAAAGCATGAATCACGACCAGCTCATGTCGACAGATTCGAGACAAACTACCTTGCAATCGAAAAAATTTTCGAAGACTTCAAAATCCTGCATTAGAAAGTATGTAGAGGATAAAAAGGAAAGGATGTAACATCCTTTCCTTTTTATCCTTCATCTTGTTAAACAATGGCGGTAGCTTATTAGGCCACCGCCACAAGATCTTAGTTGCCAGATGCGATGATGTCGTAAGCTTTGAGGCCTAGCGCATACGCGCCAACGCATGTGTTGCCGTCGACAATACGCGGTTCAACACCAATATCAACAACCATGAGTCCTCTTACTCCATGAACATTCAAATTGCCATCAACAACACCTGTTGCTGCTGTTTGAGACATTCTTGTTGTTCCAACCATGTGATTTGTGATCACAAAGTTCAAAATGTTTCCGAGAATATTATTTGATGTGTTTCCTCTGACAGCATCAAAAAGTTGCGCATCGGTGGCATACTGTGCTGGCGTAGGATTGGTCACAACAGTACCTGGAACAGATACATTTATATCCGTTGCCACGTTTTGAAGAAATTTCAAAAACGATATAGCAAAATACGCGTCAGTTCCTGGAGTGGTATAAGGTCCATCGGAATAGAGGTTAAAATTAATTTGAGGCTGAGTCAAAGCACTTCTGCTCACGATTTGGAGTGAACCCGTACTTTGAGGATTCAAGTTCCAACCTTGAATTCTAACTTGCCCGGCAACGTTTTGAGCGAAGAATTGATATCTTCTTTCACCATCGTTGGGGATATTAGCATCATGCATGTCGGTAAACCCAATCAAAACTTGCGGAGTTGATCCATTGATGTAGCCAATGCTTCCATAATGGGTTTTCAAGTTTGCGCCCACATTTGAATTAGCAAAACGAACTGGAATTCCTAATGCATTAAGCAATGTTGGATCACCAATACCGGATCTTTGCAGGATTGCTGGTGAATTGATAGCACCCGCCGCTAAGATTACACGCTTCTTAGCATAGACCTTAACGGTTTTTTGCTCCTCTTCCCCATGGAAGAACTCCACACCGATCGCACGGTTGTTATCGAAAAGAACCTCAGAAACCAATGAATTGGAAACAATTTTTAACTTTCTTCCATCTAATCCATTGCCATCTTCATCAACAACAACTCCAACTGGTAAGTATGAAGGTATCGACCAAGATCTAAATTGGTTGTCAGGTGTGACAAACAACTGTCTTGGGGACACGCCAATATGACTTTGTGTTGGATCGTTGTAATCTTCAACATAAGGAATATCAAAACCAGACAATACTCCAGCTACAACTGGATTGGAAAGGGTGATCGGCGCTTGTTGTGTGGAATAAACAGGACCGGTTAAACCCCTTTGATTGGTGTTGATAGGGGAACCATTAGAAGTATATGTCTCCAATCCTTTAAGGATGGGTAGCAAATTATTGTAGGACCACTGGCTATTTCCAGAGGCTGCTGCCCATTCATCATAGATCCCTGGAGTACCTCTCACATAGTTCAAATAGTGGTGACCACTTCCACCACCCCACATTCTCCCTTCAGTATAAGTAAAGGGTTGACCTTGTGGAAGACCTGAAAATGGAGGATTTGTGTAAGTTACAGCATATTTTGGATTATATGTGATTGCATTTAAATCAAAAGCCGCTGTGTTGACCACTGGATCGTCAGCGCGGTTTTGACCTGCCTCTATCACTAACACCTTTGTACGCTTATTGTCTGTTAATTTTCTTGCAAGTGTCGCACCTGCAGTTCCATTACCAATAATGATATAATCGTAAACGTGATTGCGACGTTTATTTTTATGGCAGCAAGAAGTTTCAGCTTTGTTGAAAAGATATTCGCTTAATTCAGCATCTCCAAAATCTAGATCTGCCGTATCGAGATCAATCTCTTCGTTTAACTTTAATTGGATTGAAGCTTCTTTAGTGAGTGGATCAGAGAGATTCGATTCTCCCTTCGCAAGTAGAACGCTTGCACCGAACATTAAAAATAATGTTATATAGGATAACTTCTTAATCATAGGTAGCCTTGGGTTAAGGTAAAAAGCACAACCAAAATATATGACTAAATGTGTTAAAATTAAATATTTTTTTTGCAATCGCCTAAAAATAATCACGGGGAACACAAAGGTATGGGGGGCACAATAGACTATGGGCCACACAACTGTTGCTTGCGCTCTGCGGCCTGGAGCTGTGTGCCCGCGCAGCGGCCTGGAATGCGGTGGCGGAACAAAGTGAAGCTACCGCCTTTGCCCTGACCGCAGGAAAAGCTTTTTGAACCACAAGTCTATACTAAACAATGGTTTTTGGGATTGAAAACGTTGCTTGCGGTTAGGGCAAAGGCGGTAGCTCCCTCCGGTCGCCACCGCATTCCAGGGCCTGCGGCACAATGGGGTATGGGAGCACAATAGACTATGGGTC
Organism: Parachlamydiaceae bacterium; assembly: GCA_039806825.1. Lineage (GTDB taxonomy): Bacteria > Chlamydiota > Chlamydiia > Chlamydiales > Parachlamydiaceae > JBDHQB01. The sequence continues at coordinate 22,849 of JBDHQB010000007.1, forward strand.
ACACAACTGTTGCTTGCGCTCTGCGGCCTGGAGTGGTGTGCCCGCGCAGCGGCCTGGAATGCGGTGGCGGAACGAAGTGGAGCTACCGCCTTTGCCCTGACCGCAGGAAAAGCTTTTTGAACCACAAGTCTATACTAAACAATGGTTTTTGGGATTGAAAACGTTGCTTGCGGTTAGGGCAAAGGCGGTAGCTCCCTCCGGTCGCCACCGCATTCCAGGGCCTGCGGCACAATGGCTGTGCCATAGGACACAGTACTCCCAGGGCGCAAAGCGCGAACTAACAGTTGTGTGGCCAGTGGTCCATATTGTCCATATTGTCCATTGTGTCCATATTGTCCATAATGTTTTTGCCTGCAATGCCTGCCTAATTTTTACCCACCTTTTCACGGAATTGCCAATAGTCTTCACCGTAATCAATTGTTAGCTGCGAATCAGGTGGAATATCCTTCTTTGCAAAGAAATACAGATGCAACAAATTGCGATCATACCCCCATCGCGCCACCAGGTTAGGATCATCACTATGGTTCACAAAACGCAACTCGTTTCCATAATTCTTGGCATCGATAACAGTATACTCTTTAGAAAACCATTTTGTTGGATAATGCACACAATAACCATTTAATTTCGGATCAGTTTTATTTATTATCCTGATCTCTCCTACATATTCTCCAATAAAATCTTCAGCCTTCAAATACTTTTCATTAAACAATCCATACCCCAGTGTTTCATCGATCCATCGAATTGCAAAATCACCTTTTTTCATTGGAGAATACTTTTTTGCAATCCACGAATATTTATATAGATAGGGGCAATTATTCAAAGTTTTCAAAAACAGAGATAAATCAAAAAAATAATTGAATTCGATCGGTTGGAAGTTAAACAACTCTTCCATTTCCACATCATTATATTCTAATAATTGCTTGCTGGATTTTGGAAAAACTTTGAATTTTTGAGGATTCCACTCGCGTAAAACCCTTAAACACTTTATCTTGTTAAAGTATTTAGCGATCTCTACAGGGGTATATCCCCATTCATCGCGCTCGTTTCTTAGCGTTTTGTCGTCGCGCAGCAAACGAATGGTTGTAAAGTCCTCTGAGAGTATTGCGTGAAGCAAGTGAAGGTTTTTCATGGCTTTAATATAGTTAAAATTTTAATTATATAAAAACTAATTTTTACTATAACTAGAAGGCTAAAATTAGTTTATTTTAATTGTTAAATTTGATACTATATTTAACTAAGTAAAATTAGCGTTTCGTAAAAAAACATAAAAAGAGGTATAAAAATGTCATTATTAGCATTAGACAATTCAGCTGGCGCAAGAGGAAGTCAATCGCTTCCAGTGAGTCAAGAAAAGAATGAAAGATTACAAGAAAAGAATGAAAGATTAAAAGTCAATAGCAGCAATGTATTAAAAGGCATTGGTACAGCAGCTGTTGTAGTCGGCGGATTGTCCGTTATCACAGTTATCGTATTAGCAGCACTTTCAGCAACTGGTAAAGGTCCAAATGTTCTCGATATGGGCAAACCTGTTAACGTTTCTTTTCCAGGAGCAATGGCTAAAACTTCTGGAGCAGCACTCGGTATATTCGTTGCAGGGAGCCTAGGCTTAGGTCTCTTAGGATTAGGTGGTGTTCTTATTCATCAAGGTAGAAAGAAATCGGCAGAAGAAAAAGCAGCTGAGAACGAACGTTCAAAAGCAAAACAACGTGCTCCCACACTTACCGAAATTAGACTGGAAAAGTATGCTGCATTTAAAAATCATCCTACTGGAACAAATAAAAAGTGGGTGGGTGGAATTCTTGGAGTGACTGCAGCCATCGTCGGCGCTGCTATGATCGTATTAGTTGTCGTTCCTTTATTTAAAAATATGCCGCAAGTTAACCACATGGGTAACCTCCATACAGCGGTTTCCTCTTCTGGAGTTCATGGTATTGTGATCTCTACAGGTGCTATCGTGACATTCTCTATTGGTGCAGCTTCTGCTCTTACAGGGATTGTTTCTGCTATTATCTTCGCTCTAGGCGTAAGAAATGCAAACAAAAAAGCAGACCTTGAAAGAGACTACTTAACGGCTGATCAAAACGAAGTTGATCAGAAAGATGCACAGAATTCTAAATTAAGTAAGGCAATACGAGAATTAGAAGTACTAGGCGTTAATTTCGAACGCGATGAAAATAATGATTTTATCTTTAATGATGGCATGTTAGAAGTTAATTTTGATGCAATCACAAAAGCTGCTCAGCGTGAAGTTATTTCTGCTGCAGAAGCCAAAGGTGTCAAAATTACAAACAATGGTTTAGCTTGGACAGCAGATGTATCCAAACTCATTCAAGATGAACAAGCAAGAGTTGCAGCGGAAGCACTCAAAAAGGGCTTTAGAATTGTTTATAATAATGATAAGACAGTTTCAGTCTTACTTCTTGAGATGAATCAGGAAAAAACTGTAGTAGTTAAAGAACACACTATTCAGGATGTTAATAATTTGATAACTAAACTGAACGGTGATATAAGTAACGCTCAAAATGAGGTAACTCGTCTTCAAGGTGAGTTAGCTAATGCGAAAAGCATTTCCGCTTCTCAAGTTCAAAGTCTAAACGAAGAACTCGCTGCTTCTAAAAAGCAAGTTGCTGAACTCAACGAGAAATTATCTCAAGCAACCGCAGCCAAAGAAGAAGCTGTAGCTTGTGAAGCTGAGGTTAGAGCACATGACTGAAAAACTAGACAAAATTATTGCCTCCACAACTAAATCAGGTGCTGAACTAAAGTATGTTGGCGAAGGCGATGATGAAGAACTAGCCGCTATTGATTTAACAAATGTAAATCAAGCGCAGGTTAGAGCCCTCGACGAAGCAAACAAAGCTTCTGCTTTGGAAGTTGAAACTTTGAAAGCTCGCGTAAAGCAACTTGAAGAGGCTCAACAAGCAGCCGACAGACCCGCAGCAGCGGCAATTGCTTCTGCAGCAGGTCATGATAAAGAAGAGAAGAACGACAAGGACTTGAAAAAATCAGCATAATGTAGATTAAACAAGTAATCTGCACGAAGGCCTTGAGAGCAATCTCAAGGCCTTTTATTTGGTCAATATCGTTAGATGTAAATAAGCAATTTTAAATAAAAAAAGAAAACGATTTTAATGCAATTTAATGTTTAAAATTGATATAATATATCTTTAATTGTTGCAAATTTAAAGTTTTAAAATAAAAAAGAGCTAATAAAAATGGCAATTTCAGGAGCTCTTCCTCCGAGTGTGGAGGGAAATCGAGAAATTTATAGATCAAAGTTAGAATCAGCAAACCGTCAGAAATTTGTTGGTGCTGTTTAATCATTTTAGGCGGACTTTCAGTTGCAGCACTTATTGCAGGTAGCATTTTGGCAGCAAAATTTGGTGGAGAACACAACAACGTATTTAAAATGGGTAAACATTTTAGTGTTTCTATCCCAGGTGCTTCTGTAAGTTCCACGGTTGGAGCAGCAGCTATTGCAGGTGGTACAGTTCTCGGATTGATCACAATTGGCGTTGGTGGTGGACTTGTTCACGATAGCCGCAAGAAAGCTGAAAAAGCTAAAAAAGAATTTGAGGGTGAAGTTGAAGAAGATACAAGAAAGCTCATGCAAAGAAGCCCAGAAACCAACAAGAAATGGGCTGGTGCTTTAACAATTTAGTTGGCGCTATTGCAGTGATAGTTCTTCCTAAGTTCACTAACATGCAATCAGTCAATCACATGGGCCCATCATTCTCAGCGGGTAGCAGCTTGCACTCAGTTTCGTTTACTGCTGGTGCAATCGGTAGCATCTCTGCTGGAGTTCTTGCTCTAGGATTGTTTGGAGTTGGTGGCTACTTGATCTATAAAGGTAGAAAAGAAGCTAAAGAGAGAACTGAAGAAGAGCAACATCTCATAGCTGAAAAACCCACAACAGCTAAAAATATTGGTCTTATTTCAGAATACTCACCAATACATTCGCCAGCTGGATCTGCGAGTAATCTTTTTCGCCCACTTTAAGTGAGCAGTTTAGTTCTAAAAAAAGCCTTGGGGTAACCCCAAGGCTTTTTTTGCATACTATTTTTCTTACCATTCACCTATTCTTACTATTTCTGTAAGACTTAATTTAAATACTCTTAGGCATTTCAAAAAAACTGTTGTTTTGCTAGTCTGCCGTTTTTAAATCGAGGAACGGCAACACCTGTGGACAACGATCTATTTGAAACATACCAAGAGTTGTTCGATGTAGTTATCCCTGACTTGGACTACTACTTACGGCAAATTGATTGCCGTGATGGATGTCCTGTCAATACCGATCCCCGTGGATATATGATCGCCCTTCACTCGGGAAATCTCCTCGAAGGATACAAAATCGCCCGCGGTCCTAACCCCTTTGCTTCTATCTGCGGAATGATCTGCGGCGCTCCATGCGAAATGACTTGCCGCCGCGACCGCGTAGATAAGACATTAACTATCCGTGCACAAAAACGGTACCTCGACGAATGGTTCGGACTTGGAGAAGAGGCCCATCGCAAATCACTAGAATTTAGCTATTCCCGCGGTTCTACCAAACCCAAGCCCAATGGCCTAAAAGTCGCCTGCATCGGTGCAGGGGTCGCTTCTCTCACTTGCGCGCATGATCTATTGCGCCTTGGATATCAAGTAGACGTTTATGAAATGATGCGTAAGCCCGGCGGAATGTTAGTCTATGGCGTTCCTACTTACCGTATGAAAAATGAAATTGCCTACAATGAAATTTCTGCCATTGAATATCTAGGAGCAAAAATATTTTATAATATGAAGGTCGGTAGAGATATCACTCTCACAGATCTCCAAAAAAATTACGACGCAATCTTTTTAGGTGTCGGTCTTTGGAAATCGCGTGACCTTCCAATCCCCGGCGCCGATGCCCCCGATATTATCCGCGGGATTGAATATTTGCGTGTACGCTGCATGGATGAGGAGTGGAAGATTGGAGAAAACATGGTTGTAGTCGGTGGAGGAAACGTAGCCTACGACGTTGCAAGAACCTCAGTAAGAAACGGCGCTAAAAAAGTGACCATGGTTTGCCTAGAATCGCGCGATGAACAAACAGCCGATGAATTTGAAATCGAAGATGGTGCAGAAGAAGGAATTACAACAATTAACAGGCTCAGTCCCGTTTCTGTAGAACGGGATGCTGAAGGCCGCGTCACGGGACTAAAGGTCAAAAAGATCTATAACTTATTCGATTACACTGGAAAATTTGCGCCGAACCCCGTTCCAGACTCTGAATTTGTCATCCCATGCGACACCATAGCTCTTGCAATTGGACAATCGTTGGACATGAGCCTCTTCAATGGATGGGATAAAAAATCGGAACTTGTGATCGACCGCGGGATTATTAAGTCGGAGATGGGTACAGGGCGCACTTCTGTTAAAGGAGTTTACGCTGGAGGCGATGCGGCTTTTGGCGCAGCCTTGTTCATCACTGGAATAAGACATGGGCAAGAGTCTGCACGTGCGATCGATTCTGATCTACGTGGAACAAAACCTTACCAAGAGTTTTCATCCGAATGGACAGAGATTCCACCGATGCGTGATAAAAATTATCTGCGGACAAAATGGGCATTGCCCACAATGCAGCCTCCCAAGGTGAGAATCCATAATAATAACATGGTGGAAAATAACTATACCGATGAAGAAGCTCATGCACAATCTAGTCGTTGTCTTCAATGCCATGTGAACCCTGTTTTTGATGGAACATTATGCATCAAATGCAATGGATGTGTGGATGTATGTCCTGCAAATTGCTTGAAACAGGTTCCCATCAGTAAAGTCAATTTAGACACCGGTGACGGAAGCGTTCGCCGAGCAGTTGATAATTTTTATGGAGTAGACTCATCCCAAATGGCTGATGAAGAGTTAGCGGAAATGGGAACAGTGATGATGAAGGACGAGGACTTATGTATCCGTTGCGGTTTATGCGCAGAAAAATGCCCCACACAAGCTGTAACAATGGATATGATGGACTATTCGTTTAGATGGATAGGGTAAGGAGTAGTCAGAAGATAGAAGTCGGAATTCAGAAGGTAATTAATGATTTGGTATTTGGCAAGTTCGATTGCGATGGGATTAGCGGGGCTGTTGGTCTTTTTCTATTATTGGAGAAAAGGTCAATTTGATGATGAAGAAGATGTAAAATACCAAATGTTTAGAGATGAAGATAAATGAATTAACCACAGAGCGCACGGAGGACACGGAGAAAAACAAATTATAGGTTTTTTCGAAACATTTTGTTGCTTACCCTATTTTTTTCTCTGTGTCCTCCGTGCGCTCTGTGGTTAATTTTTACAAAAGATTAAGAGAAATAGACTTTATGCCGAAGTATAGAAACTCACTTAATGTTGACCAAGACGATAATGACCCCATGATGTCTCGTCGAGCTTTTTTAGCTTTGATGGGAACGGGAGCTTGCATACTTGGGCTTGGCGCACTAACAGGTGCCTCGTTCTTAGGATTTTTGTATCCCAATGCGATGAAAATTCCACCCAGTCAATTCTCTATAGGGCGTCCAGAAGAGGTTTTAGCGCGCGATGGAAAAGTCTTTTACCCAAAACAAAAGGTCTTTATTGAAACACTTTCAGGCAAAGTTAGGGTCCAGACTGCTGTCTGTACACACTTGGGTTGCACAGTTAACATGGTAGAAACAGGCTATGCTTGCCCATGCCACGGTTCAACGTACGATAGGCATGGACGTAATACTGGAGGCCCCGCACCTCTTCCACTCGTCTACTATATGGCATTTTTGGGGGCCTCAGGTGAAATATTGGTTGATAAAACGAAAACGACATTGGATTGGGAAGAAGCTTGGTTTTCACCCACAGTATAAAAATTAATAGAGGAGTCTATGTCAGTATTTAAGGGAAAACGTAGAGAAACATTTTTAGAACATCTGTGGAACTTGCCTCGCGATTTCGTCAGATCGATATTCCGACATAACTATCCCAACAACGATGTGGATCGTTCAGAAATTGTCTTCAAAAACTTCTTCTTACATTTTCATCCTGTAAAATGCCATAAGCATTCACTCGATCCTTTTTATACCTTAGGACTGGGAACGATTACCTTTAGTCTATTTTTACTTCTGGTCTACACAGGGATCGTCCTGATGTTTTACTATATTCCAGCTGAAGACCGAGCCTACGACATTATGAAAGATTGGCAGGACACAACCCCATTTGCAATGCTCTATCGCAATATGCACCGTTGGGGTGCCCACATGATGGTATTATTCGTATTCCTTCATATGTCACGGGTTTTCTATACTGCAGGGTACAAAAGCACACGAAAATTTAATTGGGTGATCGGAGTCATACTGATGTTCCTGACACTCCTCCTTTCATTCACAGGCTATTTGCTTCCGTGGGACCAATTGGCATTTTGGGCGATTACTGTAGGATCCAATATTGCAGGATATGTTCCCAACCTCCCAGGATTTGAATACAACATTAATAGAGTGATGCTGCTTGCCTCCACAAACGTTGGACAGGATGCCCTAATCCGGTTCTATGTTCTGCATGTAGCATTTTTGCCTTTGTTAGCAGGCACTTTGATTGGTATCCACTTCTGGAGGATCAGAAAGGATGGTGGACTATCGAGACCTCCAGATAAGTTTCGTCCCGACCCATACCGTGTTATACAACGTTCTGATACAAAAGAAAGTTTTGCTCCAGGAGTAAAAAGAACCTACGGTCTGATGGAGCTTGTGAGAGGAACTTGCCCAACTGTCGACAAGGGGCCTTACAACTTTGTTTTCACATGGCCTCACTTACTGCGTGCAGAATTAGTTGCCTTTTTGTTGACGACAGCGCTTGTATTAGCACTCTCATTTATCGACGCCCCTTTGGAAGAGCCTGCAAATGCTAGTAAACCTCCAAACCCATCGAAAGCACCCTGGTACTTCCTAGGGCTTCAAGAAATGGTCGCCTATGATGCCTTTTGGGGAGGCGTGGGAATTCCTATGTTGATCGTCGTTGGACTAATGTTAATTCCTTATCTCGATCGTAATCCTCATGGAGAAGGAGTATGGTTCCATCGCAGCCGTTACTTAGCGATCTTTTTGTGGACAACATTCATGACATGGCAAGGGATTTTGATCGTGATCGGAACATATTTCCGAGGGGCTAATTGGGGCTGGATTTGGCCTTGGACTGAAAATTATGCAAGACATTAAAGGTAACGAATGCGCGGAAACAAATATCAGATAGCACTGATTGTTTTAGGAATAATATCCACATTGTTATTCGGAGTATTTTTTCTCCGCGAAGTTTTCCCTGAATATAAAATTTACCAAGATGATTATGTTGCTTTGGAAGAATTTCGAAGTACATATACTAAGCAACCTCCGCCAGCGTTTAAAATGGGCGTAAAACAAATTGTTCTTGAAAGGGAAGATAAAGGGCCTCCTGTCATAGATCGTTGCACATCGTGCCACATTGCAGTGCAGTACAGCCATTTTTCACCCACAAAGATCGCTAGAGATATCAACGGACAGATTATTTTCGATGATCAAGGGTTGCCAGTTCAAGTTGAAAACGAAGATTATGTTTGGGCAAGACTAAACAAAAAGATCGAGGAGCTCAAAGCCTCTGGAGATACAACACAAGCAGAAAAATATGAAGCCTTAAAAACAGCAGAGGTTGGCGAATTTATTTATGATGTCACCAAAGTTTTAAGGATGCATCCATTGATGGGAAGGGAAACACGCCCATTCGAATACCATCCTATTGAAGAATATGGATGTACCTCTTGCCATAGCGGAAATGGCCGAGGCCTAGTCACTGACAAAGCTCATGGTCCCGTGTTCGATGGACAATATGAAACCGAATTTAAAGGATATGTTCCCAAATTTACGGAATCTGATCCGAACAATGATCCAAATTTTGCACGAATTTTTAATTTCAAACCAGGCCATGGACTGTTATTTCAAGTCAATCCGATCTATGTGGGTGGTTTAATTGAGGCAAAATGTGTCCAATGCCATCTGTCGAGCCAAGGCTTACTTAAAGGGGCTTCAACAACCGCTGCGATTGTTTCTGAAAGGAAACAAAGTGAACAAGCGGCAGTTGAAAACGCGTTGAAGTCGGAAAAAAGCGCGATCATAAGCATGATTTCTTTGTCTGATCAACTTAAAAACAAGGGCTTTGCCCAAACTTTAAAAGAACTAAAAGAAAAACAGGAAGATTACTCATTATCTGCAACTCAACTTGAACAAATCAGCGGACAGGTAAAATACTTCAATCAATTTCAAGCGAATGAAGCTGCATTGCCTGAAGCGATCCAAAAAAGCCTTGTCAATGCATTAGGATCACAAGATCTTCTCGATAAGCTTTTAGTTCAATTAAAAGGATCCAAAAATCCCGCTCAAAGCCTTGATGAATTTTTGAATAAGAATAGGCAAGATCCGCACGCAAATGGATCCCTTTTTAGAAAAATGGCCGAAATTGATTTACAAAAGGAAATCAATAGACATATTTCAGATGTTGAGACTTCATTTGTAAAATCGGTCGATGACCCAACTGTAATGTCAAATATTGTGACAGATGTCGATCGATTAACCTCTCATTTTAACAAAGGTCAAGAGCTCTATATTTCACAAGCCTGTTACGCATGCCATAGAATTTCGGGATTTGCTCGCGGAGGTGTTGGACCCGAACTTACAAATGAGGGGAAAAGTTATCCTTGGTTTGTCAAAGAGTCCTTAGTATGGCCTCAAGCAGATCTGCCGACTTCCACCATGCCCAACATGCGCTTTGACCATGAAGAGCTTGAAGATCTGACAACATTCCTTCTGGGTCAAACAGGCTACAACAAGTCTATAGCTGAAACAGCTTATAAAATGGGGATTCAAGAGTGGGAGGCAGGCAAAAAGCTTCCATGGGAAAAACCGGTCTCGCCTGCACAGATCCAGGATGTCCGATTTGGGATGACAGTCTTTGCCACTCAAGGATGTGCTGCATGCCATCGTCTAAAAGGATTTGATTCAAATGTTGGTTTTGCCATCGAGAAAGGTAAACCTAATTTCAATGAACTCTTCCAAGAAAAACAATGGTTTCAAAATTTATTTCCAGAAACAGTTGAAGGCTCACAGATTGTTGCAGCACTTACAAAATATAGTGCTGAAATCGACAAAAGAATTGTCGACAATGTTCGCCAAGGTTCAATCATCGAAGAAATTGACCAAAAATATCCTGGCACAATCGAATCTTTGTACACACCGTTTAAATATGCTTTTAGGGCCAAAAATTACGAAACTAAGCAAGCTTTGGCTTCGGCTAAAACTCCACAAGAAAAAGAAAATATTCTGAAGAGCAATAAAGACTGGAAAGCTCGTGTGAAAAAGGTCATGAAAGTCTTTATCCAAGAGTATGGATTGGGAAGACTGATTGGACCAAGGCCAAACTGGTCAGGAGTTAACCGCTCTGACGAATGGCTGATGGAACATTTTCGCAATCCGCAATCGCATATTCCTAAATCGATCATGCCTGTATTCCCCTTCGATGATACGAAGTTTTATGCCCTCACGTATATGCTGGATGTTTTAGGAAAAAGAAATAGGGATGAAGTGCTAGCCATTTGGGAGAACAGAGGTTTCAATCCTGAATCCGCTGTACAAATCTTCTGTACGCAATGCCATGGTGACTTCCTCATTGGAAATGGCCCTGTCTCTACCTGGATCTATCCTATCCCCAAAAACTTAAGAAGTGCAGATTTTTTACGCAATTTAACAAGGGAAAGGGCTTTAAACTCCATTATACATGGCGTAAAAGGGACTCCAATGCCTCCATGGGGAGAAACTCCATCGGAGAAACCAAACTTTGATGGAATACCTGTCTTGAACAACGATCAGATCAATTTGATTGTCGATTGGATCTTCTCTCAATTACCAGGTGGACAAGTCATTCGCGGCAGTCAAGAAATACCAAAATGGAATTACATGCCTGAGGATGTTCTGCGTGAATTGAAAAATGAGGGGAATCTTCAAAAATTTGAGAGAGAGGTTAAAAAGAATCCACCCTATTCTTTTAATAATCCTTACCCTGGAGAAACTCTTTTTGCTGCAGTAGACCCAACCATGGCAGTTCAAAAAGATGATAAGCCAAGCCAGGATGTCATCCAAGTTTTTGACATCTTGCCAGACCCTATAGGTCCCGATAAATATGCCTATTACATCAAAAAGGAGTATTACACTCCGAACAATTTAGCCGCAGGGAAAGCCTATTTTGAGGAAAATTGCGCCTCATGTCATGGCAGAGAAGCTGATGGGAGTGGACTCAGGGCTGCAAATATGCAAGATGCCAAACCTAGAATGCTAACAAATATCAACTGGCTAAATTCCCGCGACGATCTAAGATTGTTGAGATCAATAAAGTATGGAGTCCAGGGCACTGCGATGACTCCATGGGGTGACCTAACAAATAGTTTACAACGTTTGCAATTGGTTATGTTTATTAGGTCTTTGAGTGAAGACTCAAAAGACCGCACAGAGCTCAATGAAGCTATTTACCAAACATTCGAAAATGCCAGACTGACAATTGAGAAAGCTCGCATCCAAGAGTATACTCATTTAGACCCATTAAAAACCGAATTTTACCAATCGAGACAAAAAACTGAAGATTTAAAAGACCTTTATCGCGAAGGAAAAACAAAACAGCAAGACGTTATCACAGCCTATCAAAATGAATTGGACTTACAGACCAAGGTCAAAGCCTATGAAGGTGTAGATGCTCTCTATATTGAATTGCGAAAAAATGTTGAACAGCAAAGGGCCCTTTTTAGCTTGATGGGAATAAGTTTAATGAATTCAGGAAGCGATGTACAATTCAAAAACTTTCTTCAAATCATAGAACTTATGAAAGGCCTCTACTCGAATGGGAATTTACAAGTTCAAATTGAACCTTCAAAATTGGAAAAAATTAAAGGACTGCAGCAAGAAATTTTGAAATATGTAAAGACCCAATTAGACGATTTAAAAAATCAAAAAGAAGCTGCAGGGGGAAAAATAGGATCTTATTCCAAACAAACCGATGTAGAAGCTTTGACTACAGAAATTAATAGCCTAGAAAAGCTGGAAAGGCTTTTGATATCGGGTTTTGAAGAAAATATGAGATCGATTGAAAAGCAAAAAAGTATATTGAATGAAATAAACACAAAACTGAAAGAAATTAAATGAAGAACCTATGAGTGCTCGAAACTTGCCTGAAATTAATCACGGAGCACACGGAGAACACGGAGAAAAGTAGAAGATGAAGGATGAAATAAAATATAGGGCATTGCTATTTCATACTTCATCCTTCATACTTCATCCTTCTATTTTCTCTGCGCTCTCCATGAACTCCGTGGTTAATTTTCATGTGTGGGTACTTAATAACATGGACTAATATGGAAGCTGAGAAAACTGTACCAAAATATAACGACCTTCCTGCAAAGCTATTGATCTTTCCTGCCATGATTTTTATGGTTATAGGGATGTTTGTGGGAGTTTTCATTTCCTACAACGGTTTCATTTTTCCAGACTATTTTGCAGGCGAATACATCCATTTTGGAAGAATGAGACCCGTACACGTCGGACATGTCACCTTATTATGGTTGCTTTCTGCCGATATAGGACTTTTCTTTTTCTTTGTTCCAAGATTGTGCGGTGTTCCATTGTGGAGTCCTAGAATTGCCTATTTCTCAATTGCCCTATGGTGGATCTCCCTTATTATTGGAGTCTACTCTTACCCGACAGGAACCAATTGGGGATGGGAATACGCTGAATTGCCTAATTGGGTTTGGTACATACCCGTCAAATATATGTTCACACTCGCATTTGTCCTTGTCTCCTTTAACTGCTACATGACAATCGCAACACGAATATTCGAAAAAATGTATGTCTCCCTCTGGTATGTGATGGGAACACTTCTTTGGACCACCTTTACCTACATTGTTGGAAGCTATGCTGTCAATTGGGTCCCAGGCGGGATTTCAAGGGTCAATGTAAGTTTCTTCTATGTCCATAATCTTGTAGGACTCATTTATACTCCCATGGGGCTTGCTACCGCTTACTACGCTTTGCCAAAGTTGACCAATCAGCCCATTTACAGCCATAGACTCTCCTTGATTGGCTTCTGGACCATTGCTTTCGTCTATGCTTGGATCGGTGCTCACCATATTATCCACGGACCCATGTCACAATGGCTGCAAACAGTTTCAATTGCATTCTCACTGTGGCTCTTCATCCCGGTATGGACAGTTATTGCCAACCTTTTTGGAACATTAAGAGATCAATGGATAAAACTAAGTCAAAGCGCCCCAGTTCGATTCATTATACTTGGAGTACTTTTTTACTTGATCACATGCGTACAAGGTCCTTTAATGGCCTTGAGGAATATTAACGAAATCACTTCAAAAACCGACTGGGTCATTGGCCATTCTCACATTTCCCTGTATGCTACTTTCACCTTCTTCGCTATAGGCGGAATTTACCAAGCTATACCTGTAATGTATAAAAGACCTATTTGGTCTGAATCACTCACAAATTGGCATTTTGGACTCAATCTTTTTGGAAGCTTCTTTTTTATTGTTCCTTTGTGGATGGGAGGCTTCTTACAAGGTCTACAATGGTCAACATGGGCTGACGGAAGCACTTATGCAGAATTTCATAGTAATTTAACTCAATTGCCTTTTCTACAAACTGTCGCCGACATGAGAACTTGGTGGGCACTAAGGTCACTTGGCGGTTTGATTATTCTTTTTGCTAACATGCTCTTCTTAGTGAATATATTTAATACCGTTTTGTTTCCTGTCTCTAAAAAAGAAAGGGAAATGGCCATAGCGGAAGGGGTGACTGTATGAGCTCAGACAAGCACAACAACTTCTTCTATAAAATCGAATGGTCTGCATTGGCCACGATTATTGGAATTATCATTCTGTTTTCTGGATCCGTCATCGTCATCTTAATTGCACCAAACTATGTTGAAAAGACTTGGACTGAACCCTCAAGTGCTTATCAGGTACAAATGTATGAAGTTTCCGATCCCAATTTTTATATCAGCGGCGCTGCAATGGGGGGAAATGACATTCAATATGTCCAACATGTGAAGAATGATTTTACCCTTCTTGCATTTCAGGAATCTTCAACAGTGAGAATCCTTGCTCCCACTGATCTTGAGAAATATGTCACCAGAATCAATGAAAATAATCTTAAACTTACAACAAGACTGTTACTCCTGCGAAGACCGACAGATATTGCTGCATCTGAAAAATGGGAAAAAGATCAAAGAGAAAAATGGGAAAAAGAGCATCCAAAGTGGAAAGAGGAAGGAATAACACCACTTACTTATGTCGTTTGGGAACTTTATGATCCACATGTTAAGGAAGCGTTTGTGCTCGGACAAACAGATGGGATTCTTGAAAATTGGGTCGATAAAAATTTTTCAATCTTAGAAGAACCTAAAGAAGAATATCAAAAACTCCTTGGAGTCATCTACGTCAACAACCCCATCGAATACCGTTACAGGATTGTTAACTTTGAAAATGAAAAAAGATGGTTCTACGATCCTCAAGGAAACAACATTCAGTCCATTCAGGAACTCACATCAAAGCCCCTTTCATTCACATCCAGAAAAGAACTTATTGAAGAGGGAGAGCATATCTATGCTATAGAAGGTTGCTGGTATTGCCATACAGACCAAACAAGAACGTTGGTACAAGATGTGGTGCTTAATGGAGGTGATAGTTTCCCTGCCCCACCCTCATCTCCAAATGAGTACATTTATCAAAAAATCACCTTCCCTGGGACCAAACGGAATGGGCCCGACATTTCGAGAGTTGGAGTTAAAAAACCAAGTAGAGATTGGCATAAAGCTCATTTTTGGGCTCCCAAAACGCAAAGCTTAGGCTCCATCATGCCATCCTTTAGGCACTTTTTTGACTATGACCCGAGAGGTACAAGTCCTGCTGCTCCAGGTGTGCCTAACAGAAAATTTGAAGCGATCTTTCAATATTTGATGACAAAAGGGACAAGGATTACTCCGCCCACACAAGCATGGTGGCTTGGATTGGATCCTGTGAACACTATCGATATCATTGAAGGTAAAAGGGTTATCAAATGACAGCTGGTCTAGATGGGTTCGGAATACAAGGCCTGTTTTTCTGCGCAGGGTATATTCTGGCGTTATCGGTTAGCACTGCGTTGGTATTTTATTATTTTTGGAGAAAAGGGCGATTAGGCTTTGATGAGGATGCCAAATTTCAAATGATGAAAGAGGATGAAGATGAAAAACGAAGATGAAGAGATTGAGTATTTTGGCGACCCAAAAATCACCTCAAAAGACTTACCCGTGCCAAAGTGGCTCATTTGGACATACATAATCCTTCCATTTGTAGGGCTGTTTATCATGTATTA
Source organism: Parachlamydiaceae bacterium (assembly GCA_039806825.1). Classification (GTDB taxonomy): domain Bacteria; phylum Chlamydiota; class Chlamydiia; order Chlamydiales; family Parachlamydiaceae; genus JBDHQB01. The sequence goes on from JBDHQB010000007.1 coordinate 38,258, forward strand.
CTACTGGAATGGTTCACATGGATGGCTAGACAGGGGGTATTGGGGGCAGCTCCAAAAAGCTGCCAATACAACCAATCCCCAAAAACCTCTCAATCCTGAAGACTTTAAGTATCCATAACCGCTTGTGCCTTTACCCGGTTTTCTCTTTTCATGAATACACAGTAAAGTTATAGCTAAATACAAAACCGGGCACAAGCACGAGCACGCATGAAAATCTATTTTCGAATCATCCTATTAATAGGAGCATTATTGTCCAACAAAGCCTATTCGGGCTGGGATACAGAGTACTGGCAACGGTTTCAATGGACAATGTGGGAAAATGATTGTTTTTTGCTTAAAACTACAGCTGAAGTTCGTTTAAATCATGGTTGCCGTCGACCGTATATGTATAAATTTACAGAGTATTTCGTTTACAAGGCATTCTCATGGCTAAATCTTGGTGTTAACTACTCCTATATTGAAGACAAACCAAGGGGAAGTCCCCATTTCATGTATAGGCAGCGATTGGAATTAGAAATAGACCCCACCCTAACCCTTAAGAATAACCTGACTATTACATGGCGAAATTTGATGCTATTCATCAAAGAACAAGACGTTGCAAAAATCCGATACGTTTTCAGGCATCGTGTCTCTCTGATTTATCCTGTAGAAGGTTGGTACAATTTGATTTCTGTCCAATGTTCTGAGGAAGTCTTTTATCATTTGGTTGCTCATCGGTTTACCCAAAGCCGATTCATACCCCTACAGTTAAATTTCGATGTAGGAAATAAAAATGTCTTGCAGGTGTTCTTCATGATCAGGAACTTCGAAGCCAATGCCAAATGGTGGAGAAGCTTCGTCATGGGCACCGAATACCAATTTTAACTCAATAGTCATTCAAAATCACCAAACTTAAATGGGTTTATAGGTATTTTAGCCATGCCGTGTTTGTAACAAATTTGTTAATTATTGACAGACACCTTTAACTAACAACTTTGTTAGTTATTGGCAAAAGCGTTGACTCGACTTTAGCATTTTTTTGCTACAAAATATTGAATTTTGAATACTTAGGAATTCAGAATCCAGAATTCAGAAGATTATTTGAAGTTTTTCCTGCATTAGTGTTGTATGCTAATGTCAATGCATGCAATATTCTGACTTCCGAATTCTGACTTCCCCAAAAAATGCTAAAGTCGAGGCTGAGCTCTAAGCAATACCTGGGGCCTGTTGTTTTAACATTTGCTTTCGCCAGAAATAGAGGGGAACCCCAATAACCAGCGCACCTAAACCCCACATCAATTGGTCGGGGGAGGCTTCTGTCAGCAATAACACACTAGGAACAATGGCCACGATCGGCACAATAAAGTTCCAGGGAAAGGCTAAAAAGCTATTCGGATTCATCTTGCGTTTCTGGAACACAAATACTGCCATACAAGTAGGTAAGTACTCTGCGAAACGGGAAATCACACTGATGACTGCTAACTGTGTAAAACTTCCAGATAACGCGATTAAAGTTGTAAAGAAGACTGTAATTAAAATGGCTACATAGGGCGTTCCAAAACGGCTACTCTGCCCAACAACTTCGGGGACCATCTTATCTTGCGCCAAGGCTACCCCACTTCTTGGAGTCGTAAAGGACTGCGCAATGTTAATTCCTCCAATCGAGACCAAAGTCCCAATCGTTACAATCCATTTTCCAGTAGGGCCCAAAATAGAGTTTGCGACATCTGCCACAGGAGCTGGACTATTTGCAAGTTGTTCGCCCAAGGTTCCCATTGCGATCATTTGAATCAAAAAGTAAACAACAGAAGTAAACGCAATAACAACCATTAAAGCTATTGGGAGATTTTTCTTGGGGTTTTCCATATCCTCCGCAGCAACCGCCAAGGTCTCAAAACCGCTAAAGGCAAAGAAAATAATTAATGCTGCAGCACCAAAGGCGTCCACTTTCAAATCTTGTGGAATCATTGGAGTTAAATTTGATCCGTGAATAAAGAAGATTCCAATTCCGATAAGAAATATAAGAGGAATCAACTTTGCAATAGTAATCGTATTGTTGAGATGTTTCATGATGTTGATCCCAAGAATATTGACCAACCCTAAACTTCCAGTAATTGCTACAACTAATAATGTTTTATAGGGCTCCGTTAGAGCTGCAGGCCACACTGCGCTCAGAGCTGTAATAAATCCCATCACTAATGTAGACCATGCGATAATTTGCACAGCCCAGCGCATAAAACCCACTTCAAAACCTACGAAATCACCAAAAGCCTCTTTCGCATAAACATATGCAGCTCCATTTCTCGAAAAGATCCCTGCACATTCCGCAAAGCACAATGCAATCGCGCCCACAACCAAGCTCACAAAAAGATAAACTAAGATACTTCCAGTCCCAACCAAAGCCATAATCTGACCTGGCAATAGGAATATTCCGGAACCAATGACGCTGTTAATCCCTAAAAGAATAATGCTATAAAGCCCAAACTTAGAGCTGCTCCTATTTTCCACTTGATTTCCTCCTCGAGTTTTGGGCCGCAGTAATGAATGATGAGAAAATTTTAAGCATGTCTGGGTGGAATCTAGCCATCATCTCAGGATGCCATTGAACTCCTATGATAAACTGCTTTCCTGGTTTTTCAAACGCTTCGATAACTCCATCCTTAGCTTTTGCGCTGACCTGAAAACCCGGTGCAATCGCTTTGATGGCTTGATGATGGAAACTGTTCGCCATGATGACGTCAGTCCCAAAGATTTTATGCAGCTGAGTCGATCTTACAATTTCAACAGTGTGAGAAGGTTCATAACGGCGTGCCTTTTGCACATGTTGTAATGAACTTGCTGAATAATGAGATAGATCTTGGTAAAGGCTGCCGCCAAAAGCGACATTCAAAATCTGCATCCCGCGGCAAATGCCAAGGATCGGCTTGTTAAGCTCGTAGGCGATTTTGATCACTTTTAATTCAAAGGCATCCCTTTCAGGATAGATAAACTGTAGAAGCGCTGAGGGCTCTTCGTCGTAAAGTAATGGATTAACATCCCATCCACCTGATAAGACAATACCATCTACAAGTTCTATCTGTGTACGGATCGCCGATTCATCTTGAATGACTGCGAAGACTATTGGGACTCCGCCGCCTTGATGAACCGCTGTAATATATTCCTGCGTTAAGCAGCAGCGCTCTTGACCGTGGAAATGCTCCTCATCGGAAATGAGCAAAGTTGGTGTGATACCTATGATGGGTTTAGATTTGTTTTTCATACACCCTTTATTAATTAAAATGAAGTATAATTATACTATTAATTTGATAAATAGTCAATTAATTTATTAACTTTATTAATAATTAATTAAGATTTTTTTAATTAGCTTTAACGAAAAGCCCTTTTGATGTAATTTTGGGCCTTTAATTCAAATTGAAGTATAGTTATGAGTATTGCTTACCTATCGAGTCCCTACAACCATTCTGACTCGGATGTAAAAGAGGATCGTTTTCAAAAAATTTCTTACATGGCAAACAAGCTAATGGCCCAAGGGATTCACATCTTTTCTCCGATTTCCCACAATGTTCCCATTTCAAAGCATGGGGATCTCGAATGGTCTGAATGGATGGCTTTTGATTTAGCTATGCTAGCAAAGTGTGACAGGATGTTTGTGCTAAAGCTGGAAGGTTGGGACAAGTCCAAAGGTGTAGCCCGCGAAATCGAATACGCGTTGGCTCATAACATCCCTATCGAATACCTCGCCTTCCCCACCGAAGAATTCGAAGCCAATACCTACGTTCCCATTTCCGTCATTCGCGCAGGGGATGCATGAAGCGGGATAAAATTAATGACAATTTGGATGTCCAGCAGCAAATTTATGTAAAATACTAGCAATTAGAGTTTGATAGGGCATGCCTTCAAAAGCAGCAATTTGCTTGATGCTCGCAACATCAGAACTTGAAAGTCGGATATTTATCCTTACATCTTTTCGAAGTGTATTTTTTGCTGTTTCACGAGCATGAGATTTGGATTTCTCAACATTCTTTACACTTCTCCATTCGCCACTTTCATAAGATGAAAGAAGTTCCTGTTCCTCTTTGTCTAAAGAAATTTTTTTATTTTTTTTCATTTTTCGAACTTCCCTTAAGATACTTAGCAGTAGCTTTTCTGCTAGGTATTATTGTTTTTAAAAATATATTCCCTTCCATGTCAATAACAAATGGAACTAAATATACATATTCATTTAAAAAAATTTCGAAGATCTTTTGATTGCTGTATTTTTCTTTATTAGGGTGTTCTAAAATATTTAAAATCTGTTCATTCTCAATGGCTGCAATTACTTCTTCGAAACTTATACCTCTTTCTTCGATCAATTTATTGTTCTTTTCATACGAAAATAAAAAGATTCCATTCATAGCTACTAACACCCCATTCCAAAATTAGATTATATGACAATGTCTGCCTTTTGTCAACACTTCAAGTTCAGTCTTCACGGTTTTTAGAATTTCCTTTATCCTAAGCGCTTAATTAAGGAATCTTATTATGTCCAAGGTTGCAGTCATCATTGTTACTTATAATGATACGGGCGCTATACACCACACCCTTGGAGCATTGTTTGAACAAACAAAAAAAGCTGCACAAGTAATCATCGTCGATAGCGGCTCTAAAGATCCAAGCTTTCTTTACCGATACCATGGCGATAGTCGTATTGAAATGATCCTCTCCCCGACAAATATCGGTTTCACCGGAGGAAACAATCTCGGTTACCTCTGCATCGAACCGGATATCGATTATGTCCTTTTTCTAAATCCTGATGCTTTCCTCGCGCCGAACTATCTCGAAAAAGCTTCTGCCTTAATGGATACCCATGCCGAATGGGGAGCTATCACCGGAATTTTAGAAGGCTATTCCCTCCAAAAAAATTCTCCTACAGGACTTTATGACAGTACAGGTATCTTTCAAACTTGGTATGGCAAATGGTACGACCGCTCTCAGGGGGAAGACCTCACTTATAATCAGTACCATTCCCATGAAGAGATTCAAGCCATCTGCGGTGCAGCTTACTTCGCAAGAAAAAAAGCCCTGGAACAGGTTCAAACACGCAGCCAAGAAATCTTCGATGCCTCATTTTTCATGTATAAGGAAGATATCGATCTCTCAATCCGCCTTAGAAATAAAGGGTGGAAATTGATGCTCTGTCCTGAGCTCCGCGCCTATCACTGTCGTGGGTGGAATAAAGACCGTACCCGCATTCCACGACAACTGAGATTGATGTCAGCAAAAAATGAGCTGGTGGTCCATATGCGAATGAAATCGCCTATATCAATTGGTTATTCCTTGGCAAAATATGCAGCTGTAAGATTTTTAAATGTCTAATAACTTTCTTTGGGTGCTTCCCTACTATCTTTTGTTAATTGCCGGTGTAGTTATGCCCTCAGATGCCACACATGGCTTACTTAGCTTCAAAAGTTTGGCCTTCTTGGCATTCACACTCTCGTTTTTTCTGCATTTGGCAACCCACCAGAAACTGGCGGTTAAACAGTTCAAATTACTTGGTGCACTCCTATTTTTCCTTTCATTTTTGGGAGCATGGACGCTACTCAGCGACCTGCACAACGCAGCTCCAGTTCAAAGCATGCTCGATCAGACGAAAGTTTTTTTAATCACAGGCTTTGTCGTTGCTTCAGGAGTCTACTTTGTCAATGCAGGCTGCACAGATTTCACTACTTTGTTAAAGATCGTTGTATTTGGCAATTTTGGTTACTCGGTCATCAAAATTGGATTGGTCTTAGGTCATGTCTTAGGCGTTCTCAACCTTTTTGACATTCTTGGAAAGTTCGGGATAAGATTTATGACTATGGAAATCATCGGAGATTTTTCAAGACTTCAAACCTCCGTCGATATACTGACACCTTATTTATTATTTTTTGTTTTTCAATCCGACAAATTGCAAATTCATTTTCCAAAAGGCTTTAAAACTGCCTACTATATTGTTTCAGCTTTATCTATTGGCCTCAGTTTTTCACGCTTTTTATTGTTTGTAGCATTTGTGAGCTACTTGTTGTATTTGATAACTTTAAAAGGGATGAAATTTATAAGAGTCAGCTCAGTAGGAATTTCTTTACTAGTCTTTGCATTTGCTCTTTTAGGGTGGGAGAACAGCACAGAACTTATTCAGAAAAGATTTTTTAGTTCCGAAACAACAGCATCAGATAGGATTCGAAGCGAACAAATTGAAGATGTACTGGATGAATTTGAGCAGTATCCTTTGTTAGGTAAAGGAATGGGAACACATTCTCCCAAAAATGTGCGTGACGCTGATTTCAAATATTCCTACGAAGTGCAATGGGTGGCTTTTCTGATGCAATTCGGGTTGGTTGGTGTTTTGTTAATGCTAGTGCCTATATCTTTCATGGCATGGCAATTTTTAATGCCCCCTTTAGATATTCTAAGGCTAACATTTTTAGCCCTATTTGGGCTGTGGATTTTGTCGGGGTTTACCAATCCCTTTCTGATCTCATTGACAAGCGGCATTGTCTATCTGCTATTTTATCTTAGCAGCCAGACCTTGTTGAGGATAAACCATAAATTAACCACGGAGAGCACGGAGAAAGCACATAGAACGAGAAGACAGAATACAGAAGTCAGAAGTCAGGATGAAAAATTTTCTTCTGACTTCTGACTTCTGTATTCTGTCTTCTCGTTCTATGTGCTTTCTCCGTGCTCTCCGTGCACTACGTGGTTAATTTTAACGGTAGCATGCATTCGCTATTGCTCTCCAAACATCCGCACACGCAGAGGATGCACATACTTTTCCATACAGAAATCGGCCACAGAATTGAGCTTAGCTGCCCTTCTCTTTGCTCTTTCAGGACTTCCCTTTCCGATCTTCGTTTGCCGGGGCAGCTTCACATGATTGAAGAAATACAAATCCTTAGTCCAGTAATGATTGAGTCTCATTTTATCCACAAGGATAGTTGTTATCTGAAAGTCGGAAACTTTGATTTTTTCCAATGGAGTAAAATCGGTATTGACTGCTTGATAACCTGGTTTAAACTTAAAATAATGTCCACTTTTAGCTTCTAGGGCATGTGCAGGTTTTAATATTGTTTTGTATTGGTGGTTTTCATCTAGATCGACTTGAGCCTTTTGAACCAGTAGCTCAATCATCAACTTGTTTTCAGGAATTTTCCAAATATTAGAGGTACCATAAAGCTGCCAGTTTAAGACAACTCCAGAATAGTTGTCATAGTGTTCAAGGAACTCAGGAATAGTAAACTCATTGACAGGGAAGATAAATTCATCGATATCGATAAAAGCAATCCATTTGGATTCATATTTTTTATTTTTGATGCAATCGTTATAACTGGCAACCTGTATCGCTTTCCATTCATTCCAATTTACACTTGTGAAATTCCAATCCTTTAACTCCACAACTCCAGAAAGTATATAGGGAAGCAATTCCTGCAAATATTCGTCAGTACTATTGTGATTATATAAATAAAAATGCTCGACTCCCAACATTTGATGGTACTCAATCCATTCCCTGAAATAAGGCCCTTCCTCATTAAAAATCGCACAAATAGACAGATAATACTTTTCCTTCGAAACCCCGGCATTCAATGCTCCAAACACACCAAAAACAAATAAAATTACCCGTACCAACATGTCTCACCTTATTTTCGAAAGCAAACATATACACAAAAACGTGAATTTAAAACTAGGATCCGTTTGAATTAAATAGGTTTAAACTCTATTCTTTCACTCTTGGAGTCAAAGAAATGATTATTAAAGAAAAGGATGGCGTACGTTGGATGGAGTTTGAGCTATTTCAGAAGTATCCTGAAGTAGTTCATGGAATATTTTTGCGACATGGAGGATACAGTTCCGGAGAATTTGACTCTTTGAACTTTGGAAGAAATAATGGCGATTGTGATGATAAGATCACCCTCAACATCAAAAAGGCCAAAGAAACTCTCAATATTCCTAAGATGGCATTTTGCAATCAGATTCACGGAGCTGATGTGATTTATGCTGATAAAGAAGGTTTTTTAGGAGCTGCTGATGCCATGACAACAAACATTCCTGGCCTTGGATTGCTTGTAAAACATGCAGACTGCCAAGCAGGCCTTTTTTACGACCCTGTAAATAATGTTGTAGCAAATGTGCATGCAGGATGGCGGGGGAATGTCCAAAATATTTATGCAAATACCGTCAAATATATGCAGGAATACCATGGAACTAACCTTGCAGATCTAAAGGTCGGCATTTCACCGAGCCTGGGGCCCAATAACGCACAATTCATTAATTACAAAACAGAGCTCCCAGAACACTTTTGGAAGCACCAAGTTTCACCCCTCTATTTTGACCTTTGGGAAATAAGCCGCCAGCAGCTTTTAGAAGCTGGGCTCAAAGAAGAAAATATAGAGATAGCTAGAATATGCACTTTTGCCAATCCCCAAGACTTCTTTTCCTATCGAAGAGTCCAAAAATCAGGCCGCCACGGGACCTTCATCGCCCTAAAAGGCTAAGGAGACGGAAGTCAGAAGACAGAAGTCGGAAGACAGAAGTCGGAAGTCGGAAGACAAAAGACATAAGACGGAAAACAGAACACTAACATGTGATATTAGTTTTTCTTCTGACTTCCAACTTCTGACTTCCGACTTCTGACTTCCGAATTCCCTCTTCTTTTAATTTTTATTTGCCCTTCAATTTCAGCTCTAGTAATTTCACTACCTCACTGCAGATTGTTGCCTTGAAGTCACGTGGGAGTTGAGATCCTAAACAATGCTTCCTGTGATAGTCTTTCATACAATAATTGATCATTTGATCGAGCTGCTTTTCATTCTTTACGACATATTCTTGCAGTAATTCTTCTTTGCACTCTTTTTTTATGTAACTAATCCTTTCAGCTAATGCCTGACCTTTTTCATTGAGATTCCCATTAAATTCTAGATGCTTGACCCTAGCCCTTAAAACCGGTATAACTCGATCTTCTGCGGCATTTTCTAAAACAGATCCATAAAATTTAATATTTTCCTGAACTGCCATCTTAGAACCACGAACAAGCAAGCTCCTAAAATTTTGATTTCCTTTTGCACAGTCTGAAACAAATTTTTCAATCATTGGAGGATTGCTTTCTCCCGCTTTCATCCAGCGAAAGGTTCGCAAATTTCCTGAAGGTGTAAATCCTATTTCTTTAATATTTAATGTATCTGGAGTGTTTTTAAGAGTGTTCAGCTCCTCAAGGAGGTCCCTAATCGGATACAGCACTTCAAAATCCGAAGGATGGTTCACAAATTGTTCTGAAATGTCATCTATTGTTAAAGTGACTCTTTCTACAATAGCATAACAGCCATCCTTATCATAATGTAAATAATCGATGTAGGGGATGCCATATTGCGTTTGTCGGATTAAATAATATTCGATCCCCAATGCAGCTTCATTTTTAGCGACCCTCAAAAGCAATCCTGGTTTATCCTTTATTTCAAAGACAGCGTGATGATCTGCTCCTTCAGCCTTCTTACCAATTTGTTTGCCCACAGTAATTTGTTGATCGGCAAAATTAATTTCAGTACCGGGAAGGCTTTCACGCCATTTGACATGATCTTGATCTTCATTCTCAAATATTCTTAAGCCCAAAACGCATAACTTGGATTCTAATAATGGCAAATTGAGATCTAATCCCAAATTTTTGCTATTAATAAGCTCTAGCAACTGCTTTAAAAGCCTATGAAAAAACCTTACTTTAACTTTGTACTCTGGAGTTTCATTCGGACGTATTTTAAAAAAGCTAAATTTCCAAACCTTTATCCTTTCTAAATAGCTTTTAAGAGAGATTCGTTCCAAACGTTTTAATTTTTCGCCCTTTGCCAATTTTTGCATTGTTGACAAAGGGAAGATTTGACCTGTGGTTGACTCGAGCTGAACTAATCTCTGAGAAAGCAATTTCTTTTTTGGCAGGGCCACCGAAAAGATTTTCTGGATCCGTTCATGGATGGGACCTGATAATTCCTTTTTACGTATCTTCCAGAATGGATTGACCAAATAATAGTATTTAAAAATCCGAATTTTTAATTCAATCTTCTCCTTTTCAGAGAGTGGCTCAACCCCAGGAATATTCAAGAGCTGATCTAAATAGATGTCATTGTCCCTTCTGGCATTCAATTGGTGCTCCTTGAAAGCCAAGACAATTTTTTCAAATGTCAACTCTAATTGTAATGGAACTGGATCGTGCTTCGATCCTAAATGAACAAATGTCCAATAAACACCCCACAACCTGCCCATCAAATGGCCGCGGTTATAGAGACGGGTGCCGGATTTATTTGGAACGAGGAGTTCTTCAGGGCGTTTAAGTAGTGAAGCTTCAGAAGATTGAGCCCAAGCATGCAGCTCAACTAAATTTGCACAAAGCAAATCCAATGATAATGTCATAAGACCATCCAAAGTGTTGTGTCAAAGCAAAGTTATATTTCAAAACAAAGTCTAAAGTCTAAAGCTGTCTTTGGAAAATCCATTGAGACTGTGGCGCTGGAGGTCTGTTAGCGTTCATTTTCTCTTTGATTTCCTTATCGATATTTACAAATGTCAAACTCTTATAATACGGTTCAACTCTCGAATGATAGGTATCGATACGATTGTCATAAATATCAAATGCATAATAGTAAGCCATTCCTTGCTCGAGGTAGATCCAACCAACAAAAGCTGCATTGACGAATTTTCCGTAATAGCTTTCCAGAAGGATATCCACTTCAAGGTCATCGGCAGTGAAAGGCCCATTTGTAAGCTGCGCTGATACAACAGGATCATCATTCACTTTTTGAATAAAACCTTCGACTAAATCGACAAGCAATGCACGAGCTTCGCACATTTCATAAAGTTTCATCGAATGGTAGATCAGCCTAATTCTATTGATCGTATTGCTATCTTCGTCGATGAACAAATAGGAGTTATCTAATCTTAGATTATATTTTTGCTGCAGTTCTGCGGCATGAGTAAGAACAACTCTTGAAGCGTCGGTAGCATCCACACGAATGGGTGGTTTTGCACCCCAATCAATATACCATGCATCCATATCTAAGCACTCTTCGACATGGTGTAAGGGATGAGGAAGATTACAACCAAACATCACAGTTGTCAGCAAGACTAGTAGAATGCGCCGCATAGCTAATTTGCCTCTCGAAGTCGAGTCTTCAAAAAGCGGATATTAGACAAGCGCAGAATTAAGATAAACAGAATTCAGAAAAACAAGGCAGACAAAGCGGACAGCGGACGAAGCGGACACAGCGGTACGTTACAAAGGCAGAGTCGCGGCATTTGTAACGTCCCGCTATGTCTGCTGTGTCCGCTCCGATTGCAGCACAATTTTAGGCCAGTGTTAGGTATGATATTCTACATACCACTCCACAAAACGGGGGATCCCCTCTTCTATGGAGATTTTGGGTGAGAAACCCAAATGTTCTTCGCTGGCATCGATATCCGCAAATGTTGAAACAACGTCGCCTGGTTGCATAGGCAAATAACGTTTGAATGCCTTCTTTCCAATCGCTTTTTCTATCACTTCAACAAATTTTTCCAGCTCCACCGGTCGATTACCCCCTAAATTGAAAAGATGACACCCTTCTGTAATCGTCATAGCTCCAATGATTCCATCGACAATATCATCAATGTAGGTAAAGTCGCGCAACATTTTCCCCTGATTATAAAGATCAATGGGACGTCCATGCGCAATTGCCTCCGTAAAAGAAAAATAAGCCATGTCTGGCCGCCCCCATGGTCCGTAAACTGTAAAGAATCGCAACCCAACTGAAGGAATTTTAAATAGGTGGTAATAGGTCGCTGCCATTAATTCATTTGTCTTTTTCGTCACTCCATACAAACTAGCTTGTTGATCGGTTGAATCCTCAATTGAAAAAGGAATTTTTGCATTTAAGCCATAGACTGAAGATGAGGAAGCATAGATAAGTTTTAACTCTGGATGTTTTCGGCAGACCTCTAAAATATTTAAAAACCCCTCAATATTAGATTTAAGATAAATATGAGGATTAACAATGGAATGGCGAACTCCTGCCTGTGCAGCTAAATGCACAATATGCGTTGGGCGATGTTTCTCAACCCAATTTTCTAAAAGTGATAAGTCGCAAATGTCACCCCTAAGCACTTCAATTTCAAGCTTACTAAGCTCATCAGCTCGAGCTTCCTTCAAAATTGGACTATAATAAGAGTTAAAATTGTCAATACAGGCAATGTGCTCACCCCGTTCAAATAAAGCTTTGGCAAGATGAAATCCAATAAATCCCGCAGCGCCAGTGATTAAAATCTTTCTCATCTGTTTCCTTGTAATTATTATCATGATATAATACTTCATTTATTAATTTAGGAAAAATCATGCCTTTAGTTTTTTTGCTCTACCTCCTGTTCGCAAGTGTCTTTACCATAGCTAAATATGGTCTAGAATATACAGGGCCATTTTTCTTGATTGGAAGTCGCATGATGTTTGCCGGGCTCCTTATGGTGACATTTCTTTATTTCTACGATAGGAAGAGTCTAAAAATCACTAAAGCAATGGTTCTACCTTTATTATTACTCAGCGTTTTTAATATTTATTTGACAAATGCCTTCGAATTCTGGGGGTTACAACAGATACCTTCCTATAAAACATGCTTCATTTATAGCTTGTCACCCTTCCTTTCTGCACTTCTGTCCTATTTTGTTTTTTCAGAGGTCTTGGGTTGGAAAAAGTGGCTCGGTCTTGCCATTGGAATGATAGGGTTTGTGCCCATGTTTATGCCGGAAGTTCCTAATTCCGAAGCAGTTTCAGGCTTTTTGACATTTTCACTCCCTGAACTTTCTGTTGCACTGGCAGCAGTTTGCAGCGTCTATGGGTGGATTCTTTTGCGCCAGCTCACAAAAGATCACCAGGCCTCTCCTATTCTTGCTAATGGTTTAAGCATGTTAATCGGAGGAAGCTTTGCATTGGCAAATTCATTGGTTGTAGAAGATTGGAATCCTATTCCAGTCACAGAGATGGCACCTTTCTTACTTTCCGCCGGAGCTTTAATTGTTATTTCTAACTTATTAGCCTACAATCTTTACGGATATCTTCTTCGCAGTTATACAGCGACATTTATGTCGTTTGCAGGATTTACAACCCCCGTTTTTGCAGCACTTTTTGGTTGGTATTTTCTGAATGAAACTATCACTTGGTCTTTTGTAGGATCTGCAACCCTCGTTTTCGTGGGCTTAATGATTTTCTACCAAGAAGAGCTTAGTGATGGTGTAAGGTCTCCTGTTCTTGCCACTGAATAATCTAGGGAATCTTTTGTGTCCTGTTTTCTATTCCTAATTATTTAATTCATGGATATTGTTTTATATTTACAGTCATAACGGGCACCATTTTTTGGAGAAGGATATGTTTACAACCCGTGCTGAGGGCACTGTTTTATTTCCACAGCACCCTCCACACGCTACAAATAAACTCGATGAAATTGTTCAAAAGATTCTGCCCCAATTTGACAAAATCATTAGATCTCATTTGTTCTTTAATTTGTTTTTTTGGTTCCTGTTTATTCTACAAGCAATCCTAATCGTGATCTTTTTGCCAGTGCTTTTAAAATCAGCCCTTATGGCAATTATGATTGCTGTATTTGTCCTGACTCTATTTGCATATCTTGTTATCAGAGAATATCTTAATGCAAAAAAATCTGAAAAGTTTGAAATATTGACCCACAATTTTATCGAAGCTTGCAAAGGGATTATGAAAAATCCCAATGATAAAACTTTAGCTGAAGCCTGCACACATTTAGCTGAAGAACTTCATAATAGAGAATATAGTTACTTCAAAGCTCCAAGTTTTCTGTCCAAACTCAACCCTTTTTTTGAAAAGGTCAGCTGTAAATGGCACTGGAAAGATGTTTTTCGAATGCAACAAACACTGCTAAACCAATCTGTGATTGAAAAAATCAAATTGGTAAAGAAAGAGCCTACAAGCCTTGAAGCACATGCAGAGCTTGCAAAAGCCTACATCATGTTGTCAGGACTCTATGTCGACCCGAAAAAAGTAAGAGAAAAAGAGCAGCAGAATCGCTGGATCCATCCTGAAAGACTTTCTGAAGATGCTTCACGTAAATTTAGAGAAACCTCTGAAAGAGCCATCGAAGAATTTAAAATCATTAAAGAATATGCTCCCCAAGATCCTTGGGTCCATGAACAGCTCGCTTTCAGTTATCATGATCTCGGAATGACAAATGAAGAAATAAAAGAATACGAAAACATTCTTCAATTAAAACCACAACATGTCGAAACTCTCCGCAAAGTAGGTGAGCTTTATTTCTTATTAGGTCAAAACGGTAAAGGACTTAAAGTGTACGAACAACTCAGGAAACTCAATCCAACACTCGCAGAAGAAGTGATTTCCTATTATGGAGATTATAAGAAGGTTATGATTTAGTTTTAATACATGGAATTTAGAAGACAGAATTCAGAATGCCTGGAATTTGCAATCCTGAATCAAGGGAAAACAGCTCTTCCGAATTCTGAATTCTGTCTTCCAAAAAATGCGAAAGTCGAGTAAGAGTTTTTTAGATAACCAATAGGTCCCAAAAATGAACTGTCCCAAATGTGGCGCTTCGCTCCAAAGTCAGGCAAGGTTTTGCCCTGTTTGTGGCCATAATTTGGGCGGCAAAAAAGCAGCCGCTGAATCAGAGGTTACAAGAAAAGGTTTCGGATGGTTCAAGCTTCTTATCCTTGGTCTTCTCTTGCTGGCCGGTTATTCTCTGTGGAAGAATTATTCTGTTGAAAATCCTATTGATGTTATTGAAAACCAATTAAATGCTATCAAAAACAACAAGATTACCGAAGCCTATTATGCTTATACTTCCAAAGATTTTCAATCTGTTACACCGTTGGATAAATTTAAAGAGTTCGTAAAAGCCTATCCCATCCTTTCCCAAACCCAGACAGCAGATTTAGAATTGAAAGATGGCCCAAAAGATGATGTCAAGGTTGTCGAAGGAGATTTGATCGGTTCAAACAAACGTTTCATGCCAGTCGAATACCAGCTTATTTTAGAGGATTCTAAATGGAAAATCCTTTTCATGCGGTTTTTAACAGAGAATCCAATCAAAACTGATGCGGAAAGAAACGAAGTTCTCACTAATTCTCCTGCAATTAAAGATTCGATGATGGCAACTGTAAAGAGTTTTCTAGATGAATTAAAAGCAGGTCAATATGGAAGTGCCTATTCCAAGTATACCACCAAGGCATTTCAAAGTGTGACCTCGCTCGAAGCGTTTAGACAGTTTATTGAAGCTTACCCAATCGTTTATCAATACAATTCTTATCAGTTTGGAGACTATTCCTTAGAAGGGGCGAATGGTAACATTAACGTCACACTGAATGACAATGAACAAAAAGCTTCGCTAGTCTTCAATTTAAATAAAAATGACAAAGGCTGGCAAATTCAAGGTGTTCATCACGTAGAACAATCTCATAACACCCAAGAGCTTCCAGAATTCAACTCAAAAGTCCTTGTCACTGTTATCCAAGACCAGCTATCGGCTATAAAACAGGGAGAACTTGGCAGGGCTTATTACGACTTTACAACAGAAAATTTTCGTAAAAAAACTTCTTTCACACAATTTTCAAACTTCGTGAATGCAAATCCTGCTATGGTATTCAATGCACAATCGATCTTTGATGACCTCAGATATGAAAGAAACAGTGCCACCTTTACAACAGTGCTGACTTCAATAAGGGGCATATCCAGAAGGGTTTCCTACGAACTTGTTTTAGATAATGGGCAATGGAAAATCAACAATATCACCGTTATAGATAACACAGGTGCAAATATCCCTAATCCAAATTCAGCGAAACCCCTCGATTTTGAAAAAGCAGTGTTTGGCACCCAAGTGGATGATACTGGAAAAATTTTAGATCCTTCCATTATTATTAAAGCCACAAAAAGCGAAGTGTACATTAATCTTTATGTTAAGAAGGCCACAGTAGGGGACATCATACAAATCCAGCTGGAGTATGTTGAGAATGCTACAAAAGTTCCTGTCATCGCTTATACACTTCCATCAGATGGAGATCAAATGATCACATTCAGTTTTGCTCCACCCCCTTCAGGTTGGCCTAAAGGGAACTATCAAATTTCATTAAATTCCTTGAGCGGTGCGCAAAGGGTATTTCCATTTACTATAGAATAAGATGCGTATCATCGCCGGCAAGTTTAAAAACCATGCAATATTAGCTCCAAAAGGGTTGACGACCCGGCCCACTTCTTCAATGTTGCGTGGAGCTGTTTTTAATATTTGTAGCTACAAGGTCGAAGGTTCTAACTTTTTAGACCTCTTTGCCGGATCAGGTGCAATGGGAATTGAAGCATTGAGCCGTGGCGCCGGTTCAGCAGTTTTTGTCGATCAAAGCATAGATGCAATAAAATGTATTAAGCAAAATCTTGAAAAATTAAAAATTGAAGACCAAGCCCAAATCCTGAAAGGGGACATTTGGAAAATGCTAGAGAAATTACTTAAACAAGGAATTGTTTTTCAGATCATCTATGTCGATCCACCTTATGTTCTTGGATCAAAGACAAGTTTCTGGGAAAAATTAGCAACGATTTTAACTGAAACGAAATTGTTTGATGAAAATGGCATGTTATTTTTAGAACAGGGAAAAGATGCGCCAAAACCTATGTTGGAAGGCCCTAAATTAAAATTGGTCAGCTCACGTAGAATGGGAGCAGCTACCCTGCTTCAGTATCAAAAGAGTGGAGAATAGTTATGCGTCATGCCTTATTCGCAGGATCGTTTGACCCTCCGACGTTAGGACATTTAAATATTATCAAACGAGCGGTATCCCTTTTTGATAAGGTGACAATTGCTGTAGGTAAAGATAGCCGCAAAGGTGAACCTCTTTTAACAATTGCAGAAAGGATACAGATTTTTAAGAAGTTAACAAAATTAGAGGTGATTGAAATTAAAGGACTTTTAGCGAATTACGTCAAAGAACATAAAGTGACAGCTTTAGTGCGTTCAATCCGTTCAGCTGAAGATGTGCAGCATGAGTTCAGCATGGCGGATGCCAATCGCAAATTGTGCGGAGTAGAAACAATATTCCTAATGAGCGAACCCCAATATGCATACATCAACAGCACCCTCGTCCGTGAAATCGCTCAACTGGGCGGTAATATCGAAGACTTCGTCCCACCATTTGTTTCCGAGTTAATCCATAATAAAAGGAAGGATGGGGTATGAAGTCAGAAGACAGAAGTCGGAATTCAGAATGTAGAATAGAAAAAAATTATTTGAGCTTCTGACTTCTGAATTCCGTCTTTATCCTTCATAATTCATCCTTTTTGTTATGGGATTAAAACCGTATCAATCTCATGAATAATGCCATTCGTTCCCATAACGTCAGCTTTAATAACTTTAGCATTATTGATATTGATTCCCTCTTGACTGAACAAAACATTGATCTCTTTGCCATTCAAAGTCTTAAGCATTCCGGGTTTGATATCTGAGGACATAAACCTACCAGGAATAACATGATAGGATAAAATGGCCTTCAATTTAGGTGAATTTTCAGGCTTTAAAAGCTCTTCCAATGTGCCAGAAGGTAATTTGTCAAAAGCACTGTTATTTGGAGCCAATAAAGTATAACTTCCTCCTGAAAGAGGAGTGTACAGTCCAGACGCTTTAAGCAAGGAAACTAATGTGGAAAAATTCGGATCAGCCACCAAAGTGTTTGCAATTGTTCCCTTTACATTTGATTTAACCTCTTTTTGATTCTCTGGAGAATTTACATTTTCTTGAGGTTTAGCCACTTTTATAGGAGATACAGTAAAGCTATCTGCTAAACAATTAAAACTAAATGTAATACAAGCAATAGAAAAGATATAACGTGCAAACATAATTACACCTTATTTAATTCATTACGTATCAAACTAAATTATATCAAATTCTTATAAATTATAAAAATAGGTATAAAAATTATGTAACTTTATGCAAGAAAATTGTACCTTAGTGGCAAAAAATACTAAGGACTTACTATGGTTGGACCGCCAAAATTATTAACAATAGGACGATCAAAATCTCTTCCTGATTTACTCGATACAACAACTAAAGCTGTTGGTAAGGCAGCTCATTCCTTTGCTAACCATTACTCAATTTCTGCCATAAAAGGAAGGGGAGGATCTGGATCTTGTGACTTTATTGCAATCATTGCTCTCAATGTCTTCTGGACCGGAGCAGAATGTTGCCAACAAACCGCAATCTGTTGTCTTGATTGCCTCATTTCTTGCCTAAAGAGCAATGATAGCAACGTTCCAAGACCCGGTCCGCATTTAGATAAAGATCATTAGTCTTTGAAAAGCCTTTTGGCTATATCGTCGAGATTAGGCTTAGGTGGAGGTGGCTGACCTAAAAGATCAAAATCTTCACAGTGGTTTACTCCTTCCCTATCTCTAACAGGTTCAGTATCAGGAATTTTACAGTCGTTTCTCAGACCTGGCTTGTAATTTTTGCAATTCTTACAGCAATGCAAATAAGATCCACACTTATCACACGTTGCCCTGAAAGGGACTTTATTCCTAGGATAATCCTCTAGTACAGCACCACATTTCCAACACTGCATTTCAATACCCATTAAATTTTAATCAAGGAAGCCAGAATACAGAAGTCGGAAGTCAGAATCATAGACTTTCTTCTGACTTCCGACTTCTGTATTCTGGCTTCCTTGGTTCTCAGTATGTCTTGTTTATTTTTTCTCTGTGCGCTTCGTGTGCTCCGTGGTTATTCTTCATCATCGACGATTTCGGCTGCTTTTATCTTATAGACAGGCCCAACTTTTTTGCCATTCTCGTAGTTGGCTTCAAACGTCAATGTCCCATCTGAAGACCACTTCTTAGCCTTCCCATGAAGCTCACCTTTTACATAATTAAACTCTGAAGAAATAAGGCCGTTCTCATGGAAACCCTTTTCTGGTCCATTCTTTACACCCTTCACATAATTTGACTCTTTCTTCAAACTTCCTTTGGGATAATACTCATAAGCCAAGCCATGCTGCAAGTCTTCTTTAAAGTTAGCAGAATAAAGAACCTTTCCTTCATTGCTGAAAAGTGTGGAAAGACCATCCTTCAGGCCATTTTTATAATGAATACTAGAAATCTTGATGCCAGCTTGATTGAATTCCAATTGCTCGCCATCCAAAATTCCGTCCTTGTATTGAGCCTCTAGGGCTTTGATCCTGCCGAAAAATGGGTCAGGTGTATGGAAAATCTGATGTGTTCCATCAAGTTTATTTTCCTTGTAGTTCGAAACAATTTCACGGCCATCTTTCTCTCTTAGGGAATATTTACCTTCAAGCTTTCCATCGACATAGAAAGCTTTTTCCAGAACTTCTCCATTCGGATCCCACAAAATTTTCTCACCCTCTGATTTCCCATTCTTATGGTTCATCACTGACTTTTTCGAGCCATTTGGATAAAAACTTTGTTGCAAGCCATTCAACTTTCCATTTTCATAATTTAAAACTGCCGACACCTGCTGTTTGCCAGATTCGGAAGGATAATATTCTTTTTGTTCTCCATGAAGTTTTCCATGGATGTAATGCTTGATTTGCCAAGGGGAACCATCCTCATACCAAGTTTGCAGATCCCCATCAAAATTCCCATTTTCATAAAATGCTCGAGACTCTAGTGTTCCATTCGCATACCACGTTTGAATCAGACCCACGGGAATGTTTTGATCGTATTCTGCTTGAAATATTAAAGTTCCTTCAGAAGACCACTCTTGATGAATTCCATGATTCTTTCCTAAATTGTAACCACCTTTAAATTTAGTTTTGCCATCAGGGTACCACTGTTCAACAGTTCCATGACGGAGACCCTCTTTTAGAGGAATAACTTCCCCTTTTTGTCCATTCTCATACCATTCTTGATAAGGTCCTTGCTGTATTCCATTTCTGTACAAAGTGGAAATCTTAGTTTGGCCATTGTCATAAAATTCCTTTTGTGAGCCTTCCATTTCACCCAATAAGTAATGATATTCTTTCTTGACTTGTCCATTTGGATGCCATTCGATGTAAGGTCCTTGAAGTTGCTTGCCTTCCAGGGTATATTGAGCGACCTTATTGCGGTCCAAAGAAAATTCTCGAATAGGTTCTTTTAATTTTCCATTCGTATCGTAAGTTGCCTTGGATGCTAATGTGCCATTGGAATAAAATGTATTATGTTCACCGACAGGGATGCCGTTGGAATAAGTTCCAGTAGATTTCAATTGACCGTTGGAATAAAAAGATTCCTCAGTGCCATTTTTAAGACCATTTTCATAATCGAGATGATAAATCAATTTGCCTTGAGGATCATACTTGTTATGTGTTCCGACAGGTTGGCCAAATCGAAAATCTTGCACTTCTGCAACATTATGATTGGGATGAAACCTTTTCAATCCTACATCGGTGTGATTGCCATGCAAGAGACCTTTGGAAAATTGCAACTTTGCAGATGTAATTCCAGCATCGTCCCATTCTACCCACTCACCCTCTAAAACCCCTTTATCATATTGTCTAAGAATCGCAACCTTTCCATTGGAATGATAAGTTTCAGATTTCCCTTGCAAAACTCCATTAAGATAGTTTTCTTTGGAAATTAAACGGCCATATTCATTGTAAATTTCAAAATTTCCATTTTTTACTTCATGGTCATAAGTCGACAAAGAAGTTAAATTGCCATTCTCTGTAAAGGTCCTCACAACACCATGCAGCTTTCCTTGATCGTAGAAAGAGATTTTTGCAATTGTTCCGCATGGATAGTAGACTACAGTGGGACCATGGGCAATCCCATTCTCCAAGTCCGACTCGGAATACACAAACCCCTCATCAGAGTATTTAACCTGCTTAACTGCGACATCGCCGTCGTAAAATAAAACGGTTTTTGGAGTTCCTGAAACAAAGGTTTCTACAGCTTCCATCCGCCAGTTTGGCAACTGACGTTTTAATTTTGTGATAGAGGCAGAATCTCCATAGAGAATAAAAGGAATAACTAGGAGTAAAGATAAATAAAAGTGTTTCATACCAACCAAAATTAGATTACGCAAATTCTAACTGAGCTCTTTCCTCTTCAGCAGTAGGAAGCCAGAAACTAAGTAGAAGACCTGCAAACATTGCAAAACTTAACACGGCTAAAGCATTTGCAGGGGCATCCTCGCTAAAGAGTTTTGTTAATAAACCCCCTCCAGCTGGCCCCAACACTTCAGACACACACCAGACCATCCCCATCAAAAAGGCACTGACCATTCCAGGATTTTTTTGGTCCAACTTGGTGCCAAACGCGACACAAACAGGATTTAATGTCCCAATTGTTGCACCCATACAGAATAGCAAAATGAGAACATAAGGTGCAGGTATCTGAGGGAAAAACCAAAATGTATAGAACAACATTAATCCTAAAAAATATCCTGTGATTAATACTGTTCTTGAAGAAAGCTTGTCAGCTAAATAGCCCGCAGGAGCCATTAAAAAACATGCTCCAACAATATAAAAGAAATGACCCCCGCCAAATGTGATCCAATCTTCATAACCCCTTGTCAACAAAACATCAGGCAATAAAAAGAGCGTTCCCCATGCAAATACCTGATTTGCCATCTGAACAAAATATAAGTGGGTGAGATCGCGTCTTTTAAAATATTTAAAGATCTCCCAATGGGATGTAGGATGCATAGATTGTCTTTGGTAGCCTGGAAGATTTCTTCCAAAGGCATGTAGAATAGACAGTGAGGCAAAAATAATCACAGGAATGCTTAACAACCAAGTATTGACAGTCAGGTATTGATAAGCTTGCTTAAAACTAAAATGACTCATCGCCATCCCCAAGCTTCCACCAACAGCAAATATTGAGATCACAAATGTTTTACGACTTCCCGCTAACTTGCCTAATAAACCAACTGCAGAGGGATGAAAGGCTCCAGAACCTATGCAAGTCAGTAAATAAAATATAAAAAAGAACAAATAACCCTCTGAAGAGGGAAGCAAAAGGGCAGCCGTAGTAAAAATCATTCCGCCCAAGACAACATACTTGTAGTATCCTCTATCGCTAAGGCTTCCAAAAAAGATTTGAGAGCCCTCGCCAATAAAAGAACAAATCCCTGCTATAGCGCCAGCCATCGCTAAGTCTAGACCTGCCAGTGTCTTAAAAATTGCCCAGATTCCTATCATGAAATCGACGCAAAAATGTCCGACAGCAAGAATAATTAAAGTTAATGTTATTGGTCTAATTGAGCTCATATTAGTTACGCTTATAAAATTAAGGTTCAATTATGTCATAAAAAGAGAATAAATTAAAGGAGGAAGGCGAAAGTAAAGGATGAAGGATGAAGGATGAAAAGAGGTAAAGAAAGATCTCAGTTATATAATAAATATATTATTATTAATAACTTAAATTTCATCCCTCATCCCTCATCCTTCATCCTTTTTTCTTATTTTCTTGCCTTTTGATACAGAGGTGTGTAAAAAAATATTTAATAGTCAGAAAGGGGACACCCCTAATGACAAAAATTACAATCTCATTTTAAGGAGGTCCTCATGAAAAAGCACGATTTCAAAAAATTAGCTGCTCTTGGATTAGCTGTAGGCTTGACTGTTGCATCTTCAGCTTCTGCTTGCTGTGGTAAAGAACGCGATAAAAGCGATAGCAGTGGCGAATTACTCTCTTCCTTGAACAAAACTGAAGGCTTCATGCTCGCTGGCGGCAAATGTGGTGGCGGCAAATGCGGTAGCGCTTCTAATGCATCTGGAACAAGAAACAGCAACATCAGCATGGGCGAAACATACCAAGGGACTACAAGAACTTCAGGCGGAACATACCAAGGTACACCAGAAAGCACACAGATCCAAGGCGGTTTTGAGTCAGATCCATCAAGCTCTAACTACAGATACAACAACAACCAAGGTGGATACACAACACAAACACAACAACAAAATTGGAACCAGCCACAACAGCAAAATCAGTGGCAACAAAACCAAACACCAGAGCAAAGATACCGTAACTACCAACAAAATGCTCCAAGATCATCTGGATCATGCGGTGGTGTAACAACATCTTCAGGTTTCAACACCTAATCAGGTTGATTCAATTAATTCCAGCAGTACCAGATTTTCTGGTACTGCTTTTATTTAAGAAGGAAAAATTATGAAAAAACATCAATTCAAACGCTTAGCTTTAATGGGATTAGTTGGCGGCATGCTAGCAGCTAACCATGCTGATGCAGCTACAACTACAAATAACAACACAAAGTCCTCAGGAACAATTACTGATCCTAATGCTGGCAATATGGAGTACCATCTTTATACTGAACAAGAGTTGATGTTGGAGTTAAATCCCACAGGGACTAAGATGTATCAAAGCTTAAGTCCTGAAGGCAAAAAACTCGCATTGCAAGTTGCTAGCCAAATGTGCAACGGCACAAATAAATGCGCTGGCCTCAATGCTTGCCAAGATGACTCACATTCTTGTGCTGGTAAAGGATCTTGCGCCGGAAAAGGTAAGTGTGCTTTTTCTGATAAAAATTTAGCCGTCAAAGTTGTTGCAGACAAAATGGCGAAAAAACGCGCTCAAGCTGGACAGTAAGCACAATTTTAGTAGCTAGAAAAAATGCCCAAAAAGAAACTTCCAAATCTCGGGATCGGACTCGGGCTGCGCATACCTCATTATGAGGATATTTTTCGCGACTGGCCTGCCGTCGATTGGTTTGAAATCATTAGCGAAAATTTCATGGTGGGCGGTGGTAGACCTTTAGAGGTTTTAGATAAAATCCTCGAAAGATACCCCGTCGTTCAACATGGGGTTTCATTGGCTATCGGAAGCCCAGATCCCTTAGACTTCGATTATCTAAAAAAACTGAAGGCACTCGCAAGAAAGACCAAAACACCGTGGATCTCTGATCACCTCTGTTGGGGAAGGCTTCCTGGTGCCCATTATCACGATCTACTTCCTTTACCTTATACCAAGGAAGTTATCCAGTATGTCTCTGATCGTGCCAGGATCGTTCAGGATTACCTTGAAATCCCATTCGCTCTAGAAAATCTATCTTCATACGTGGCCTATAAGCAAGATGAAATGACAGAATGGGAATTCTACTCCACTGTCGTGGAAAAGGCCGACATCTATATGATGCTCGACGTGAATAATATTTATGTTTCCAGCCGCAACCATGGGTTTGATCCAAAAGACTACTACAAGAACCTTCCAATGGACCGAGTTCTGCAGATCCATCTTGCAGGACATACAGACAATGGGGACCATGTTTTAGACACTCACGACAACTACGTTAGAGATGAAGTATGGAAACTCTATGCAGAAATTTATCCGATTACCGGTGGTGTCTCTACGCTTCTGGAGTGGGATGACAACTTTATTCCGTTTCAACAAACATGGGAAGAAGCACTGAAAGCAAAAGCTTTTCAGAAGGAATTAATTCCTCAGGAACCCGCCTATGCTCTATGATAAGACACTTCCAACAAAATTAAAGAAAACGCAAGAATGGTTTGGCGAAATCATCGGACGTCCCATCGATCTAGACAGTAGAATGAATCCTATTTCTCCACGTGGAATTTCGATGGAAGTGGAAGCCAAGGAATATATTGCACCAAGTCCTACCCTAAAGCCGCATCAAAGAATCCAAATTTACAATCAGCAATATTGGTGGAGACTTCTCAATGCACTCCATGACAGTTTCCCCTTTGTCACACGCCTTTTTGGATTCGTCGATTTTAATGTAAAAATTGGATTTCCCTATTTGGTCAAATATCCTCCCAATACTTGGTCGTTAAATATTTTAGGAAACAGAATTCTAAAATGGGCGCACGAGGAATACCATGAAACTGATCGTGAGCTTGTCATCCGTGCAATCGAAGTGGATTGGGGATATACAAAGTGTTTCCTTGCAGAAAACCAACCCAAACTTCAGCAAGACGGTGAGACGATCAATCGGTTGATGGAAGAAAAATTGGCACTGGTCGATTCATTAGAGCTTTATCATTACCCTTACCATTTGTTTGATTTCCGTGAGGAATTTATGCAAAAAGAGGTGGAATACTGGGAAGATAACCCATTTCCAATCCTAAAAAAGGACAAAGGCAATTATTATTTTGTCTTGTTTAGGACACAGCATAATTTAATTCATTGGAAAGAGATCGATGCAGGGGAATATTTTCTTTTAACTCTTTTCCAAAAAGGGTGTACAATAGACGAGGCCTGCGACGCTTTAAACACCCAGTCTGAGGAAATTATCACTGAGTGTTCCCAAAAGCTCCAAACCTGGTTTCAAGAATGGGTCATTCGCAACTGGCTCCTACCGGTAAACCAATAAGAAAACTTGTTTTCTCGCGCTCTTCGCCCGAAGAACCGACGCCTCAATGGCATAAGTCTTTGCCGTAGGCCCTGGAATGCGGTGGCGACCGTAGGGAGCTGCCGCCCTTGCCCTAACCGCATGCAAAGACTTGTGCCATTGGGGCGCAGAACTCCAAGCGCGAGGAAGGGCTAATTTAGAAGGAAGAGTTTGTTAATGAATTCACGAAAAGTCGCTTATTTAGCTGTCTTGGCAACATTGCAAAAAGGTATATTTGCTGCCAATATACTTGACGATTGGCGCAAAGCTGAAAATCCTTCCCAGCAAGATCTAAAGTTCGCTCGAGAGATTGCCTATGGCGCTATCCGCATGGCGAATGCCCTCGATTACATTGCGGAAAAAGCTGCCAACAGGAACAGACTTTCTTTGAAACCTCGTGAAAGAGCTCTTATACGATGTGGAACCTACCAACTAGCCTACATGGACAGAACCCCAGGCTATGCTGCTGTCAACGAATGTGTAAAAATAGCCAAAGAACTTCGCAATCCTAGATTTCCAGGACTTCTCAATGCCATTTTACGCAAAATTGCTGACTCAATACCTGAACTCCCGCAAGGAGGTTCTATTGAAGAACTTAGCATCAGATATTCCTATCCAAAACTTTTAATCCAAAATTTTCTAAGTGATTATGGCCTCGAAAAAACCGAAGAAATTTTGCGAAACGGAAATATACCCTCCATCACCCAAGCAAGAAAAAGAAAATCCCTTGAAATGATAGAGATCGATGATTTCAGTACCATTGCAAATGACCCCTCATACTATATCCAAAATTACACACCAGCCTTCTTAATAGACCAAATGACCAAAAATATAAATCCTCCTAAAAGAATTTTAGACTTGTGTGCAGCTCCTGGAGGAAAATTGCTGGCCGCTCACGATTTATTTCCTTTCGCAAAGTTATTTGCAAATGAACTTGCAAAAGAAAGAATACCCAAGCTGCAAGAAAACATTAAAAAATATGATCTTCATGTTGATATAAAGGAAGGGGCAGGAGAAAACTATCAAAGCCCTGATAAGTTTGATTTAATCATCCTTGATGTTCCCTGCAGTAACTCAGGAGTGTTGAACAAACGTCCCGAAGCACGCTGGAGAATTAACGAACAATCACTTTCAGATCTAAACAACACACAGCTCAAACTCCTTGAAAATAGCTCCAAGTTATTGTCAGAAGAGGGCTCTATTCTTTACATGACCTGCAGCGTGCTAAAAAGAGAAAACGAAATGCTTATCCACGAAGCGTGTAAGCAATATAATTTAAAACTCGAAAAAGAAATCACAATTTTGCCAGACTCATCCCACCATCACGATGGAGGCTATGGCTGCCTCTTAACTAAGTTTAGGAAATTCTAATCTGTGCCTTTTCACAGCCTAAAGGATTGTTTCTGATCTACTAATTGATGAGACGAGGAAAACCCTTTCGTCAAAAAGGCTCTTAAGATGGCAAAAACAATCGGAATAACCCCGAGTAGAATAAATGTAAGGTCTCCAAAAATACGAACCCACTCCAGTGTATGAAAGGTATCAGACATAAGATATGTTAATTCCCTAGCATGCCAATATCCGTTCTGCATAGCGTCCCATAGTTGAAGCACCCCTGCTGGGAAAAGATCTAAAACAACCATCAAGGCCATTCCAATATTAAGTCCCCAAAAACCGGTTTTAATAAAAATTTTATTTCGATTCCATAAGGCTTCATCTTGCATAGCTCGCATGCAAAACATTGTTGTTCCAAGGGCAAGCATTCCAAACACACCGAACATCGCTGCATGCCCGTGATTAGGTGTCAAGTTCGTCCCAACTTCAAAATAGGAAATCACAGGAAGGTTAATAAGGAAACCAAATATTCCAGCGCCAACAAAGTTCCATATTCCTACGGATATAAGAAAGTAAATGGTCCATTGCTGCTTTTCAGCTAAGAATTGTCCGCATTTTTCGCATTTTGATTGGGAAATTCGGATGAAATCTCTCGCTTCCATGGTTAATAGAGTCAAAGGAACAACTTCCATGGCAGAAAAACAAGCCGATAAGGCCATATTCACATTAGTCTGTCCTGTAAAATACCAATGGTGACCAGTACCTACAACCCCACCTAATAAATAAAGGATGGCATCTAAGTAAATGATACGTAAAGCTGTAATCGCTCGGATAATGCCCATTTGCACAGAAATGATCGCCACAAGAACAGTAGAAAACACTTCAAAAAAGCCTTCTACCCAAAGATGAATAATCCAAAAGCGCCAGTTATCAATCAAAGTGAAATGCGTTTCATGAGTATAAAAAATAGCTGGAACATAGAAGATAGGAATTGTTGCAGATGTCAAAAAGAACAGAATGGACAATTCTCTTCTTCTTGGCATGCGAAAAGCAGGCTTTAATGCGTGAAAGAGAAGAAATAGCCAAAAAGAAAATCCTACAATCAATAAATACTGCCAAAAGCGACCTAAATCTAAATACTCTGAACCTTGATTGCCGAACCAAAACCACAGATCGCCTGAGAAAAAATTCTTACTGCTTAGGTACTCGCCAATCATACTTCCTGCAATTACAATTAGTAACGCTCCAAAAAGAAGATCACTACCCAATTTCTGATAGCGAGGCTCTTTTTGGCTTAAGAGCGGGGCTATAAATAAACCTCCTGCTACCCATGCAGTTGCAACCCAAAAGATCGCAAGCTGAAGATGCCATGTGCGGAGAAGGTTATATGGAAAGTAATCAAGAATAGGCCACCCATAAAAAGTGGAATCCACACGGTAATGCGCTAAAGCTCCGCCCACTAAGCTTTGAAAAAGAAATAAAAGAGCAACGATAACAAAATATTTCCCCGTTGATTTTTGGCTATCTGTAAGAGTGGGCAGGGTCAAATGTGTTTCGCAAACGTGCCTATTTTTTACTCCTCCTCCCCAACCTAATCCAAATTTGCTGACAGTAAAAAGAACAAGCCCTGTCATACCGATAAGGAAAATCAAACTCAAAGCACTCCATAAATAAGCATCCGAACTCGGATAATTGCCAGCTAAGGGATCGTAAGGGAAGTTGTTGGTATAGGTAAATTCTTCTCCAGGACGATTAGTAACTGCAGCCCAGGCAGCCCATGCAAAAAAGGAGGAGAGAGCATTTGAATCCTCAGAGTTTGTGATATAGTCTTTAGGTAACCCAGGAGCTTCTCCAGAGGTGAAATAGTTTCTCCAAAAATCGAGGCTATGCTCATAAGCCTTTGCTTCTTCTTCTGTAAAGACTAAGGTGTCTGTTTCAATATCGTAGCGATTTTGTTTTAAGATTTTTGGAATTTCTTGCGAAATTGACCCTTGTTCAAACTCATTTAACTGATCGAATGGCTTATGATAAATTTTAAGAGCTAATAGCTTTTGCATGTGGAGCGTTTGTTCATGAAGATGAGCAGCGCTATAGTCTGGTCCTAGATAAGCACCATGTCCCCAAAGAGTTCCATGTTGCATGAGGTTGTTTTTTAAGAAGACTCCTTGTCCCTGAATAATTTGTTCTCGTGTGAAAAGGAGCTGTCCTTCTGGATCCACTATCCTCTTTGGAATAGGAGGAGTATTATCATAGGCAATACTTGTGATGAGTCCTAAAATACTAAACCCCACAATCATGACAAGAAAAGTTATAATCCGCCACCAAGGAGAAAGTTTTTCATTGCTTTGTAAGTCGAAAGACATCTATTTCCTCCTAAGGGATTGAGAAAAAATTTATTTTTACATTTTTTCCATTTTCCTATCGAGTACAATTGCGAATATAACCCTAAGCAAAGGCAAAGACCTATGCAGAAAATGATTGAAATTAAGCGTGTCTATGAAGCTCCATCAAAAACTGATGGTGTGCGTATTCTAGTCGACCGTTTATGGCCTAGAGGAATTAAAAAAGAGGAACTAGTTTTAGATGACTGGATTAAAGAAATAGCACCCTCCACTGAGCTTAGGAAATGGTTCAATCATGATCCAGCTAAGTTCAAAGAGTTTGAAAAAAGATATATTGAAGAACTCAATGAAAACAAAGAAGTTTGGCTACCATTAATCGAAAAATATCTGAAAGGTAAAGTGACATTACTTTACTCTGCCCATGATCCTGAATTCAATCAAGCAAGTTGCTTAAAGGACTACTTAAAGAAGCTCTCTTAAAAAATTATAATTGTAATTCAAGAATGGCAGTTAGATAGCTTTTACTATAACCCCGTAGGGGGTTAGCCCAGGGAGTAAACCCTGGGTGGCCAGAAGGTATTTACCCATCTATCAGAATGACGATGCGCGGTCCAGCCAACGCCTGCGAATAGTGTCAATATCCCGCTACCAATAAAGGTAAACATTGCTGCAGCTATAATTTTATTAGGATGCATCTTCAGATACGCGGGTGCAAATGCACCCACAATGATAAGCGCCAATCCACTAAAAGCAACTAAATAAGGAGCAGCAACTGAAATTTTTCTTCCGCAATAGTTGACGTTTTTTTGCAGTCAGAATCCTGATGATGATTTTTGTTCTCTTCGACAAGGACATCTTGCCGCATTCACATATTCCATTATTTATCCTATTATTAAAATATTACTATTTAAGTATAATATAAATTTGATTAATTAAGTTGAAATCTTAATTAAACCTTAATAATTAAATATAAAATTTTAAATCTTATTTAAGAAGGACAGCCAAGAAGTCTCTAGCTTCCTCAAGAGACATTCTTTTCACAGGATCTAGAGTTAACAATCCTTTAACCAATTCCTGTACCTCAAGAGGCATATTTTTTGGGAAAATCCATTCATGTTGTGGTCTTTCCATAAACTTAAGAGTAGTTAGAATTTCCTCAGTACTGTTCATTAAGTTTACAGGAATCCAAAATGCAGTACCATACACATCACGTAAAATCGTTTCACCCAACTCCCATGCTTCTTTTGCTTTATTTCTTTGGATTCGGGTTTCTTCGGTCATATTTTTAATACTTTCTTTTCTTCTCAATACTTCAGGAGGGAGACTGGAACTAAGTGTATAGTTGTCCATTGAGTTTATTTTTGATGCTAATCCCAGATCTATCACTTTGGTTTTTATTCCATCCTTTGTTCTTGTCCAAAGAAAGTTTGTTCCTTTAAGATCATTATGAACTAAACCGTGCTTATGCAAATCAATAGTGTTCTCTACTATTCCAAGTGTGGCTTGTAAACGTTCAAGATCATTTTTGAAATATTTGGCTTTGACAGGACCATCTTGTTTTAGAGTATAAACTCCGATTCTTTCTAGCTTAACAGTGGTCTCACCTTGTCTAGCCATTTCCTTTGTATAAAGGACAATGTGACGCGCCTGTAGAACTGAATCTATTCCAATGCCTAAAGATAATTCCTCGAAGACCATTTGTAGAGTTTGAGGATAGGTACAATAACCTTCTTTAGGCTCCATTTGTATCGCATTCAAAAAGGAATGCCTAACTTTTCTGTATTCGGTTGCTACATCCTCGACCCTTTTTACTTCTTTTTTGCTTTCATCAACGGTAGGTTTTTGATGCATTCTAATAATCTTCGTTTTGACTAACAGCTCAAGTCGAAAGATGTCGATCATGCTGCTAGCAATTTTGGTGTTACCTCCATCGAAATCGCTATCATGCCGTAAATATACTCTGAGCGTCGTAGGAGTGTCGTGTCCATGAAACTCAAGATTATAATTAAGTCCGGTATGACCTTTACTTAAAACAATATAGTAACATCCTTTCTTAACTTCCGAATTGAACGCATTTTCAATTTCTTCTAAATGATCCGCTATGTAAGCACGAGCTCGATGAATATCGTCAGCCTCTAGAAAACTTTCACCATCCTGATTGGCCCTTGCAGCTAAAAGTTCAAACTCATCAACGTTAACTGTTTTTCGTATATCCTTATCTAATGCTGTAAATTCATGCTCATCTGAGCCTGGAGGATCTACAGCTCCTTCACTAGACATATTTGAGGGAATTCGTCTGTCAATAGGCTCAGTATCTTCAGAGGTTGGAGGATTATAGTGAGGTTTATCGAAATTGCTGCTCACACTCATGCAATACCTACCAGGTTAGTAAAAGATTCAGTTATCCAAAAAAATTTAGGTGCTTCCAATATTTTGATCAGAAGAATTTGCAAGCAAATATGCTTCAGCTTGCTCAGCAGTCATTCTGGTTTGTACATTGGGGTCTAAAAGTCTTGTGATCACATGTTTATATTCTGGGGGAACTGAAGTTAATTGACTAAGGTGATTCTGAATTGTTGTGGGATCCCTCATTTTTGCAAGTTCATTTTTAATCATTTGAATATTTGAATAGGCATTGATGTAAAGCCAGGGCATTTTTTCTCCAAATATTTGAAGCAATAACATTTCCCCCAATGCCCAAGCATCTTTAGCTTTATTATATTGTTCTTTTTGTTCTGGGGATAACTTTGAAATGTCGGTTACAAAAGTCTCCGGAGGAAATACTGTACCCGACTGGTAATTTTCAACTGAAGTCAAGGGTTTAGAAAGTTCTAAATCGATCATCTTTGTGTGAATTCCCTGTGCATCTCTTGTAAAAAGAGCATTCTCCCCTTTAATATCGTTATGGACAAATCCAGCCCTATTTAAACTAGCAGTATTTCTAACTATTCCAAGAGCTGCTTGTTTTACTTCTGTGCCGTTTCGAAGATTTGCAAATGTAAGACGGCCCTCTTGCATTATCGAATAAATGGCAACTTTGGAAACCTTTCCAATAAGATCACCCTCTTTTGAATAAACCTCTTTTGAATAGGTCACCATCGATTCATTTTGAAGAACCCCCTCTATCCCTTTTCCAGTCGTAAATTTATCCTTGGCTTGTTCTAAAGTTGTAGGTTTAGATGCATAAAGTTCTTTAACAGGATTTTTAAGGAATTCTGCTCTTGCTTCTTTATATCTTTGTGCTCCTCCCAATGCTTCTGCAGCTGTTTGATTCGTTAAAACCAGTATCATTTTCCCTTTGACAAGGAGCTGTTTATTGTAAAGGTCAACAGCCCTGCTTCCAGATGCAGTGGCACCAGATGCAAAATCGGAATGGTAGCGGAGATAAACTTTGGAAGGTCCATAATACTCCAGATTATATTTTAGGCCTGTTACCTCCTTACGAAGAACGATATATTCTTTTCCATATCCTTCTCGAGTTTCACGCATTCTTTGAATTTTAGCTTGATTTTCTGGCTGAGCAAGATATTTGAGAGCATCTCGCATATCTTGAGCCGTGACATTGGATTTTCCATCCGCATTTGCTTTATTTGCCAGTTGGTCATAATCATCATAAGGAAGTGAGCTTGAAACCTCGTTTAAAATTTGTTCGAGGTTTGCAGCTTCATCGGTCGCATCTTTAGCAACAGCTTGAGTTGCCTTGAATAAGAGTTCATCTTCATCCAAGTCAGCTTCATCACCCTCTTCCTGAGTATTACTAGCGACGTTTGCCAAAACGTTTGCAGCTTCACCTGCTTCAAATAAAATGCTTTCCAGATCGCTTGCGGCTTGTGCAGCACCTTCATCTTGAGTGATATTGGCGCTTTCTGAAACAGAAGAGCCTTTAGCTTTTAGAGCAGATTGGACATCACCAGGCGTTTTGATGATGGGAGGAGGAGCTTTAGCAACAGGCACAGAAGCAGCTTTTGGTGAATCTTTCAAGTGTTGGTTAAGAAAGGAACCTAGATTATTTCTTTGATTCTCTATGACTCCTTTACTAATGTTGAGATTGTCAGCTAAACTGCTAATATTTAAATAGATCGTTTTCTCTTTTCCTTGCTGGTCAGCAACTTTTACCTCTGCCCATTTTCGGGCAGTTAAAAAAGAAGGTTTATCTAACCGCATCTCAACTTGTTTGAGCTCAGAACCATTCGTTAAAATGATTCGATTTTGTCCAATTTTTGAGGCTTTATCATTTTTAGAAACCTGATTTTCAGGAAGAATGTATTTATTATCTGCTAGTCTAATATTATCAGGTAAATTATCGTTAATAGTCATAAAATCACCAATAATAACTAACTTATTATTATATTATACTATTAATAGTTTATTAGGGGAAGTGACTAGTAGAGAAAAAGCCGCAAAGGATTTGCTAGCGCTCTAGTCCTTTTAGTCGATAATTTTAAGCTTTTTAAAGAGCTCAGCCGAGCCTTCAGGGTCTTTCTCTTTGAGCTTGCTAATGATAGAATCCCGCTTTTCCTTAAGGTCTCGGCTAGACATCGCACTAGACCTAAGAGTGGGGTCATACAAAGAGATTAAGATCGATTTCATGGCATTTAAATTATCCGGGGAGATCTTCAGAACCATTTCGAAGGCTTTAATAGCGCCCTCCGGGTTCTTCAACAATAGGTTTATATTTCCCAGATTGAAATAAGCTTCAAAGTCATTCGGATGGTATTTTATGACCTGATTTAAGGCATAAAGGGTCTCCAAAGGAAGTTTTCTCTTCGTGCTTACCCTGGCAACCTGCTGCCAAAGCTCTGGGCTATTAGGGTCAAATTTTAAGGCTTTTACAAGATAAGTCTCCGCATTCTCAAAATTCCCTTTTTGTTCCTCGATTAATGAGGCCATCCGGTAGGACTCTGAATCGGAAGGATTAAATGATACAGCCTTCATGAAGGATTGCAAGGCTTGATCAGGCTTCTTCAGTAATGCTAAAGCCTGTCCTTGAAGTTTATACAAAATAGGCAGTCCAGTATACTGAGCAATTAAATTTTGCAATAAGTTGTTAGCCTGATGCAATTCAGCAGGCAGATCTCTTGCTTGGCCTTCATTTGTGTCCAACATGAGGTTCCCTACTGCTAGATCGATCCATGTACGAGCGATAGCAATCTTAGGGGATAAAGAGTCTGGCTCAGCTTTTAAGTCAGATTGATAAAATTCTAAGGCCTTTTTTAAATTTTCTGCATCTTTTGCATACCGGTTATATTCGTAGTGCACTTCGTAGTTGTCTGGTTCAATTTGTACAGCTCGCGAGAGCTCATCCATGGCTTTTACAGGTTGGGACAGAGCCTCATGCAGCTCAGCAAGGGCCAATAAACCTTTTGCACTCATCGAAAAATGGGATTCATACTGGTTTGCTATCTTTTCAGCCTGCTGAAAACTCCCTTGTGCTGTGTACAGCTGCATTAAATGGATCCTGTCTACAATCGTCAAAGAAGGATCCCTTTCAGCCTTCTGAATAACTTGAGAAATAAGATTTGGATAGCCAGGAACAATCATGATGTTGGCGAGCTCAATTTGCTGAGAAAGGGGCAAACCAGGCTCGCTTTTCATCGCCTTATTGGCCCATTGCAAGGCAGAGTCAAACTCATTATTTTGAACACATCCTTTAATACGCAAAATTTGGGTTTTAGGAGTAAGCCCATTCTTAGATTCAATAATGTCTAATTCTGCTAAAGCCAAATCAGCTCTGCCTACTTTTAACAATGTCTCCACAAAAGTAAGCCTATTTTCAATATCATCAGGTGCCATTTCGAAATATTTTGAGAAAGACAGCCATGCATCCGCATAACGCCCTTGCAGATAAAACAACTGTCCCATAAGTGGCAGGGTGATTTTCTTTAAGGTGCCTTTGCTAATCTCATCTGCCTTTAAAAGAGCATCTCGGGCTTCTTTAAAACGTTTGGTTGCAATGAAAATCTCTGCCTCATTCGTGTAATTTTCTGCAGTTGGAGAAGAATCCTTTAAGAAATGCTCTAAAGATACCTCATAATTCTGCTTTACCAAGTAGTACACTCCAGCAATAAAGTTGCGGTCAATATCGTTTAAAGTAGATTCCTTAAATCCTGCAAACACAGGTGAATATTGGATCCTTAGCTGCTCATCATTATTCTCAGGGGTTTGTAATAAGGCTAAAAGCTTACTTTGCGCCACATCATCCTGCCCAATTTTTTGGAGGGCGCGAATTTCCATGGCTTGCAGGCTTTCAATCTTCTGAAATTCTGGAGATAACTTTGAATAATAACTTAAAACATGGTTCCAGTTTTTATTCATATAAGACAATGTTTCAAGGCCCGCATAGACTTCATCATCTTTTACCAAAATGCGATCGAACCAGCTTCTGCTTTCTTCAATCTTTCCTAAATTTAAATAACCCAATGCAAGATGGAGCATTGCATCGCGATTAAGTTCTGGAATCTTTTCAGAAACATTTTTTTCTTTCTCCCCATTTGACAATAGATTTGAAATATAGACTGCAGACTGGGTTTCAGGGGCATCAACGTTCAATTTGGATAATGTTTCATAAGCTAAAGGATAGTCTCCCATATCGTATGCAAGCATTCCAGCTTGGTACAGAACTTGAGGGTTCTTAGGATCAATTTTGGCTAAAACTTGCACCTCTTTATAAGCCTTGCTCAAGTTGCCTTCATTTTTAAGTTTTTCAATGGTTTGAAGCCGTTGAATAATTTCAGTAGGTTGCGTTGAATATTCCTCTAAAATATTAAGGCGTTCATTAAGCTGTAAAAGGGGAAGGACCTTCTCAGGGTTATCCTGCAGCAATGCATACTGATACATGAAATCAATCGCATTCCTGAGCTCATTTTTTGTTTCTGAGGTCAGCGACTTATTGCTTCCAATTTTCTCTAAAATTGTAAGGGATTTCTTTTCCAATCCCGGTACCTGCCATATTGTTCCTGCCAGTCCAATCAATTCCTTGTTTAGCAGAGGATCATTCAGCCGTGAGCTAAATTCAATATAAGGCGACAGTAAGTTTAACTGATCTGAATCAATCGAGACATAGTTTAAGATATCTTCAAGGGCAGAAATGCGTATTGATGTTGGGATCTCTTTTGAATTTGCGGACAAAATCTTTCCAGCTTCTAAAAACTGAAGCATGGATGTAGGATCCCCATTTTGAGCAGATGACTCTAAGTAATTGTTAAAAAATGACAACAATGCATCGCGACTTTGATCATCGCTGAATGAACCTTTAATGACTGCAGTGAGGCTTTTTACACTTGGCCAATCCTTTTCCTCAGAAGACTTTTTCAAGACCATAAAAAGCTGTCTACGAATCTCATCGACGGCTTCAGTCGCTCCCCATTCGTTTAAAGTAGAAATGTAAAAGGGAATGTCCCCATACAATTTGGAGTTAATAAGATTGATCGCCTGAGTTTTAAATTTTTCTGCTACTGACTGAATTTCAATATTATAAGGAGGATTTTTTAAGGGTACTTTATTAAAGTAACTTATTGCCAGCTTATCATAGGGAACCGCAGCTGCGGGAGATTTCAATGAACCTTCTTTTATGTAAGTCAGGCCTAGCAAGAAGTCGAGATTGTTTTTTTCTTCAGGAGTGGTAGTGCGTTGGTACTCCTGCTCCAGGATTTGCCTAGAAGTTAAATAATCTCCAGTCTCAATTTGTGCCCTTAGGATTCTTGTGGATATCCAATTAGAGGTAAAAGCTTTTTTAAATGCTGTTTGAAGCCAAATTGAATGGCTTGAAGACCAGGGGAGAGTTTCCCAATTTGACAACGCGTGCTTATAATCCTCCTTCAAATAGTTCTGAATACCACTTAGGAAGACAACCCATTCATCCCCTGGAGATAAATCCGTTGCATTCTTGAGACTTTGGTTGAAACGCGGAAGATCTCTTTCGAGATAGGCATTTAAAGTTTGATTCAGAAAGATCTCAAATTTGAGATCTTTATTCCGACTAGTCTCAGAAGCGGATAATGCTTTATTTAACGATTCATCGGATCCCTGTATATCTTTATTTCCCCGTTGATTATAAGCACTATAGAGATAATATTTATCTTCGGGGATCGCATACCGATAGCTATCTAGCATCCGCTGGGATTCTGTATAGTTTCCCTGGACATAAGCATCCAAAACCCTATTCATGGTATACTCAGAATTGGAGCTTATGTAAAACCAAAGACAAAAAATTAAAAAAGCAGATATCGATGCGATAATGTAGAATTTTTTGTGATCCATCCGTCTCTCAAAGATTGATATTACTGCTATTAATAATAACTTTAGCATTTTTTTTAGAAGTCAGAAGTCGGAATTCAGACTATTAGTAAAAAACTTAGCCTTTTTCTGAATTCTGGATTCTTTTGAATAAAAATGAATTTTTGGTTTAAAGTAAGTTATTAAGTTTAAGGATTAAGTTGAATGCAAAAGCAAAAGTTGTTACTCATTGAGGACGAAGAAGATATAGCTTCACTCATCAAATTGCAGGGTGAAATATCGGGATATAAACTGCTTTGGGAAGTCGATGGATTAAACGGATTTAGAGCTGTTGAAAAGGAAAAACCCGACCTAGTTATTCTCGATATCATGTTACCTGGCCTCAACGGATTAGATGTATGCCGCAAAATTAAAGGACATCCCGATCTCAAAAATACCCCTGTAATTCTCATTTCTGCTAAAGGGGAAGAGATCGATCAAGTCCTAGGTTTGGAACTTGGGGCTGACGACTATGTAACAAAGCCATTTTCACCAAAAGTTCTTTTCTCCAAAATTAAAGCGATCCTGCGTAGAGGTCAAGAAACCGAAGGCGCCTCAACATTGATCTCTTTCGGACAATTCACAATGGACCTCGATCGGTATTTAATTAAGAAGAAAGATAAACCTATTCAATTAACTCTTTCAGAGTTTGGAATCTTGAGAAGAATGGCTGCAAGTCCTGGAAAAGTGTTCTCTCGCAACCAACTCCTCGATGACCTTCAAAATGAAGATGCTTTCGTCGTCGACCGCAATATCGACGTCCACATCGCATCTCTCAGAAAAAAATTAGGTCCCCACTTCGACTGGATCGAAACAGTCCGTGGTGTCGGCTACCGCTTCAAAGACGATGGGTAAAAACGTTGTAGTCCTGGCTCCGATTAACCACGGAGTGCACTCCGTGGTTAATTTAGAGCCAGGACTACAACGTTTACCCTTTTAATCGTTTTAGCCGCTCTGGGTCGCGTTTGGCCCTCACAATTTTTTGCTGTGCCAGTTGTACTTTTCCTGGCTGATTTTTTCCGAACCTTTTCACATACTTTGTCAAAGTTATAACAACATCGCTCACAGCTTCACTCTTGGCCTTGCTATAATGCAAAGCCAATTCAATTGCATCTTTCATTGTTTCCGGATCAGGTTTTTCACCTTTAGAATTTCTAACGATCACATGTGACCCCGGACAGTCTGCTGCATGCAGCCATGTGTCCAACCCATTCGCATGCTGAAATGTTAGCAAATCATTTTCTTTTGCGCTCTTTCCCACCCATATCGGAATATTTGCCTCTGAATAAAATTCAAAATAAGGTTTAGACCTTTCTAAAACTCTTTTTGCAGTGGGTAGTTCCTGCTTTTTAGGAACTCCTGCCATTTCTCTCAGAAATTCCAATTCTTCCACAGAGGTTGCAAACGGGATTTTTAAGGCTAACAGTTCAATTTTGCGCAAATAAACACGATTTTTTATCAGCATCAATTGAAGATGAGGAATTGCTTTTTTCAGCTTCTTGGCAGCTTTAAAACGGGATGCAACCTCCTGTTGTGGAGTCAATAATGGGTCTAATGAAATTTTCATTGGACGTTCAGTTTCCCAGTCGGTCACTTCTATCAGTTTTTCGCCACGTTTCAGTAAACTGAAATGCATCTGAAGCAATTGAGCTTCTTTTTCCTTTTCACCCCACTTAAAACTATCAGTAAGCTCTTTTTCAAAACGGAGGAGGGAGTGCCTTATCTCTTTAGACCTACGATGCAGAGCACGTTTTAATTCGATTTTTGATGAATACAAAGCATCGTGAAAGAAATGGTCGATAATACTTTGAGAGAGTTCTGCAGCATTAAGAATGATCATGACAGCTCAGTTTATTCGGATGATTTACGATATTTTAAGTATGCACCTGCCGCTGTCATTCCACCAAGAATAATTATTGTGAAAGGCTCAGGAATCGGTACTGATGGTGAACTCGTTGGAGGCGGGTTGCCGACGGTTCCTTCGCCACCACCATTATTACCATTGTTTCCGCCGCTACTACCAGCACCACCTGCTCCTGAAGAGGAAAAATTGCTAGCAACTCCACCGGACCCGCTTAAAGCCCCAGTTCCAAAACCAAAAACCAATGTGTTTCCGCTAAAAAAGGAATTACTTCCCGTCCCAAAATTGGCCGCTGTACCATTATTCATACAGGCATACCAAGATTCCAAACTTCCCATTAAACTGCTGCATTTTGAGCTCAGATTGCCAAAGTCAATCTCTCCAGTGCCCTTAGTCGCAAGTTCAATAAGTTTTTGTCCTTCACCTGAAAAAAGAAGATCCAAATTTAAAGCTTCTACATATAAAGAAGTTAAAGACAATGGGTCACTTAGATCTAAATTGATGTCCCATATTCCAGAAATGTGGAATTCTTTATCCACAGGTGTAGGTAACACTGTCACTTCATTAAGTGTTCCAGGGACAAATGGGGTAGGAGGAGTACTCAAAGAATTGCCATAAGCTCCTAGTGAGACAAAGAAAGAAGTAATTAAAATAGGTATAGTTTTGCTCATAAACTACCGTTTTATGCAATAAAACTAGATAGCTAACTATACTATTAAAATAGAATAAGTTTAATAAAATTTCAAATTAATTATTAACTAATAAGAGTCCTTAATTCTTTAGATTTGTCCGTTTTTTCCCAGGTAAAATCTGGATCTTCGCGACCAAAATGGCCTCCAAATGCAGTTTTTTTAAAGATAGGACGCTTTAAAGAGAGCATTTCAATCATTCCCTTAGGGGATAGATCGAACACTTTGGGTATAATTTCTTCAATTTTGGCTGGATCCGCTTTTGCAGTGCCAAAAGTCTCCACATAAATTGAAATGGGATATGGAACTCCAATAGCATAAGAGACTTGCACTTCACATCGATCGGCCAATCCTGCGGCAACTATATTTTTTGCTACGTAACGCGCAGCATAGGCACCTGTTCGATCCACCTTTGTACTATCCTTTCCAGAAAAAGCTCCTCCGCCGTGATGACCCATTCCACCATAAGTATCCACAATGTTTTTTCGACCTGTTAATCCGCTGTCCCATTGGGGTCCTCCCAGAGTAAAAGAACCTCCAGGATTAATGAAAAATTGGGTCTTCGAATCAATCAAATTCTGAGGGGCTAAATTTAAAATCACTTTTTTTAGGTCTTTTTCCAGAAGTTCTTTTTTGACATCCATCTGGTGCTGCTTTGAGATCACAATTGTATGAATTCGTTCAGGTCGAAATCCATTGTATTCGACTGTGACTTGACATTTGCCATCAGGTCTAAGATAAGGCAGTTCACCATTTTCACGGAGAGACTTTAACTCTCTCATGATCTTATGTGAAAATGAAATGGGTAAAGGCATCAATTCTGGAGTGTCCTTGCAGGCAAAGCCAAACATCAGTCCTTGATCTCCAGCCCCACCATTTTCAGTGACTGCTTGAGAAATTTCAGGGGATTGTTCGTGTATAGTAACAATGAAATGCTCCGGATTAAAATCACCATACCCGATTTCAGATAAAGTCTTTTTGGCAATCGCCTTATAATCAACTCTAGCTTTAGAAGTGATTTCGCCAGATAAAGCTAACAGACCTGAAGTGATTAATGTTTCACTTGCCACTCTGGAGTTGGGATCGATCTGCAGGCAAGAATCCAAAATAGCATCGGAGATTTGGTCTGCAACCTTATCAGGATGACCTTCTGAAACAGATTCAGATGTAAATAAATAGTGGCTCATAGATCAAATATTAGTTTATACATAGATATTATGCAAAAAAGGTTTCACATATGACATTTGACGAATTGCAAAATATATCTGAGCCTAGAACCATTGAAATTAAGGGATTTTGCTATAGAGATAGTAACGGTTATTGGATCATCGACGAAAGACCCAATTTAAGAAGTTGCTGCGTTGGAACAGAAAGCAACATCAAAAGACAAGTAGTTGTTGATGATGAGATTGCTGGATTGGATAACAATATCTTGGTCCATCTCAAGGGAACAATCTCTGTTCGTCCGGAATACAAAGAGGGTAAGCTAGTCTCCTATTACCATATTGCACAAACAGAACTGATCGACAACCCCTTCGCTTGGGGAAGCCTCATTGTTGTAATTGGCGTTGTTGCGCTCATTGCATTCATCTTCAACCTCGGCACAAAAAAACCCGGAGCACAAAATTAACCACGTAGGCAAAATCAGAAGTCAGAAGTCAGAAGTCAGAAGTCAGAAGTCAGAAGTCAGAAGTCAGAAGTCAGAAGTCAGAATTGTACTAGAACTTAATATTTTAAGAGAATATCTTCCGTCTTCTGAATTCTGATCTTTACAAGCGTGTTGACTCCACAGTATCAATCGTTCTTCCCAAAAAGATAGGCCCCTGCTTGCGAAATTTCTCAGGATCATCGGAAACAAAAAAGCGATGTGCACCAGAATATTCGGTTTCAGCTCTTAGATTGCGCATCTCTAATACTGCCGAAATTTTTTCAGCACAAGTTGTCGCTGAATCTACAATCGTTACACCTTCTCCTACCACATCCTGGATTAATGGCTTCAATATCGGATAATGGGTGCATCCTAACAAAAGAGTATCAATCTTCAAATCTTTAAATTCTCTCAAATATTCCTCCACAATCATCCTTGCAGCAGAATGCAAATGGAAATGTTCTTCCACTAATGGAACAAACAAGGGACAAGCTTTCGGAAAAATTTCTGCCTGCGGAAGTAAAGCATGGATTGCCTTCTCATACTCACGTGAATTAATCGTTCCTTTTGTCGCAAGGACTCCAATCCTACCATTTTTTGTTGAACTTGCAGCTTTTTCCGCTCCTGGTTGAATTACCCCCACAACGGGCACAGGACAAGCTGCCTGAATATGATGAAAAGCGTGTGCACAGGCGGTGTTGCAGGCAATGACCAAGGCTTTAATTCTCTTGTCTAATAAGAAATTCACAACATCCAAAGAACAACGAATAATGGATTCCGGACTTTTGTCACCGTAAGGAAGCCTTGCAGTATCCCCAAAATAAAGGATTTTCTCTTTGGGCAATGCCTTTTGCACTTCGCCCATCACGGTCAATCCTCCGAAACCAGAATCAAACATCCCTATAGGAAATTGGGGATGGCTATAGTCTCTCATGAGCAGCCTTAAATTAATTTTTAGGGAATTTTCAAAGTTTGTCCAACAACAATCTTGTCTTTGTCTTTTGAAAGATTGTTTGCATCCCTGATCGCTTGGATCGTTGTTTGATGGGCTTTGGCTATTTTGTCAAGGGTGTCACCAGGTTTTACCTTATATGTGCGCCCTGAATAACTATCATCTCTCAAAGCCACTGAAGAGGAACCACTGGCTTTCACCTGCATCGCTTCCGCTAAGGACTGAATTGCCCCCTGCAAAGCATCAAGGCTTTTATTTTGCGATTCGATAATTTTTTCTAGCTCAACAAGCTTTTGTTTATATTGTCCGATAACTATTGCACTATCGTTGGCATGGGTTTTCAACATCTTCAAATCGGAAACAATTCCCTTGTTCAAGGACTCTAATGCTGCCAAACGCTCTTCAAGATTTCCAGTTTCGCCCTTGAGCATATCTTTGTGAGTTCTAGAATTCGTTTCAATCTGTTCCAATAAGGAGTCCAATCTGCCGTCCAAATTTTCAAGCTTATGCTCAAATGTGCGTATCTCAGATTCATGGTTATTGACCTCATGTCGAAGGTCATCGACACCATCGCGGATCTCATTTAATTGAGTCGCTTGATCTTCTTGATAAGAGTAACGCTTCCCGGCAGAATATACTCCACCGGGTAGTGTTACAAGCAGTGCAAATAATAACAGAGAATATCTAAACATAGTTGTTAGCGAGAATAAACTAAAAATTCTGCTCTTCGGTTTTGGGACCATGCATCTTCATGATGTTCCATTACCATGGGACGCTCTCTCCCGTACGATATCGTAAAGATATTGTCCGGGTTGACACCTTCTTGGATTAGCATGTTTCTTACAGCATTCGCACGGCGTGATCCGAGGGCCAAATTGTATGCATCAGGGCCTCTCTCATCGGTGTGTCCAGCCACAAAAACATAGACATTTGGATGTGATCTTAAATAGTTCGCAACATCTCTAGCGGTTTCCAGATTCGTTTGACCTTTGATCAAGTTGCTGTTGTATTCAAAATAAATATTTTTGAAAACACCCGCCAATTGTGGGATTGTGCTAGGATCACGGAAAGCTTCGATTCCAGGAATGCTGCTGCCTGCTTCACCAGGTGTTTCACGCGGTTGCGGTGCTACGTAGTCTGCCATAGCAACATCATCACCATTCTCAGCATCAGCTAAAGGGATATAATCGCCCGCAGAACCTGTTTGAGGAAGATTGTAATTAGCCTCACCATCTTCAATAGCGGCAAAGTCATTAGGATCTCTAACAGCGCGTGATGCGTCATGTTTTCCACCTAAGGACCTAAAGCCTCTGTTAACATGCCTTCCGGCCGTTTTTGTGTCTTCCCACATGGAATCTGAGTTGCGACGGCAACCAGGGAGTGCTGCTGCAAAAATCAGCAGGCAAATAGAAAAAATATACTGTTTACCCTTTAACATAACTTGCCTCAAAAATGAGTTTGTCTGGAAGCTCCGGATACTACCAAAATGCACTGAAAATTAAAAGGGAAACTATAGAAAGGATGAAGACAGAAGACAGAAGACAGAATCGAAGTAAAATTTAATCCAAATGGTACTGCAAAAAAATCTTACAGACTTCTGTCTTCTGTCTTCTGACTTCTGTATTCCGACTTCCAGTTCATCCTTTTGTTCTTGATTTTTCACCGATTTTGAGCTATTTTAGTTCCAGTTTATAAAAGATTTAAAATAAATATAAGTGTTTGAAGATCAAAATGAAGCCAGATCCATTAGGCGATAATGTCATAAAATTGCAAAATCAAAACTTCAAAGGTTGGAGAGGATTGCTCTGGCCTGTAAGAGTTAGCGAACTTCACAAAGTTTTACCTTTGCTTCTCATAAAATTTTGTGTTTCCTTTAACTACACAATCCTTCACGCCACTAAAGATACACTGACAGTGACCACTAAAGGATCAGGAGCCGAAGCGATTCCAATCCTTAAAGGATCGGTCGTTTTGATATTTGCTTTTTTGGCGATGCTGTTTTATTCAAAGCTGAGCAATCGACTAAACCGTGAAACTCTTTTCTATGTGGTATTAGCGCCATTTCTTATTTTCTTCACGTTCTATGCTTTTATCCTTTATCCCTATCGAGACACACTTTCACCACATGCTACATCCGATTGGTTGATTTCAATAATAGGAAAGGAAAGGGAGCATTGGGTCTCTGTCTACCGCTATTGGATGAACTCCATGTTCTTTGTTATGGCAGAACTTTGGGGAGGTATAGTCATTGGACTCCTGTTCTGGGGATTTGCCAATCAGATTAACTCTATTGGAGAAGCCGTCCGTTTTTATACCCTTTTCTCTGCCGGCGGACACGTTGGTATTATGGCTGCAGGACCTCTGATTTGGTACTACTCCCATGCTTTTCCAAAAGAACATTTTGATCTAACCATCAAATACCTTATTGGATTTTTCATTCTTGCATGTTTGGTCATTTACGCGG
The DNA here is from genome assembly GCA_039806825.1 of Parachlamydiaceae bacterium. Lineage (GTDB taxonomy): Bacteria > Chlamydiota > Chlamydiia > Chlamydiales > Parachlamydiaceae > JBDHQB01. The sequence continues at coordinate 83,166 of JBDHQB010000007.1, forward strand.
CCTACTGGTATACAAATAGAATATTACATCCAGATAAGGGGCTATCTCCCGCTTTAGTAGAGGCGGAAAGAGCAAAAGAAAGGACAAAACTTTCCTTGTGGAACAGCATGCAACACATTGTTCGTTCTCCCTCTTTAGGATGTGTGGCATTGATGGTCATTGGCTACAGCTTATCCGTTAATATGGTTGAAGTTGCCTGGAAAGCCACCCTTAAGTTGAAGTATCCAGATCCGAACCAATACCAAGCATTTATGGGATTTGTCTCATCAGCAACTGGATGCTTTTCACTTTTCCTAGCGTTATTCGTTGGAGGATTTACAATCCGTCATATTGGGTGGCATAAGAGTGCACAGCTGACTCCAATTATGTTAGGACTTTCAAGTGTTGCCTTCTTTTTCTTCTATTTTGCCCAACCTTACATTGGTGACTTTGCTGCAACTTGGGGAACCACAGTGTTAATGTTGGTCGTCCTTGCGGGAGCAGTTCATAATGTGACCAGTAAGTCGATGAAATACTGCTTATTTGATCCAACAAAAGAGATGGCTTACATTCCGATGGATGAGGAAAACAAAACAAAAGGTAAAGCTGCAGTCGATGTTGTTGCGTCCCGTTTTGGTAAATCTGGCTCCTCATGGATTCAAGCATTTTTAATTGAAATTGCTGGATCAGGTTCGATTTTGGGAGTAGCCGCCTACCTAGCACCTTGCGTCGCAGTTGCAATCGGATGCTGGATCGCTGCTGTATATTCGCTAGGCAAAATCATGGGCGCCATCTCATCGAAACCTGCAGAACCTAAGCCTGTTACCGACTAATCTTGTAGCCCTATCCGGAAATTAACCACGGAGCGCACAGAGGACACGGAGAAAAACAAAAAACTAAGGGTAAAGCTATAAACCTTATCATTTAACCCATATATTTTTTTGCTTTTCTCCGTGTCCTCCGTGCGCTCCGTGGTTAATTTAACGGTAGGACTACAAGATTTAGCTTTCGCTAGGATTGACGGTATAATTGACAGACACAGTATACGACTCACGACTATATAGCGAAGGTGGAATCATCACTTCATTGAATGAACCAAAAGTGACTTCCGCAGGAACGCGGAATTTTCTAAGAAGACTAGTTAACAATCTTGACTTATGATGATTTTCGCCCTTGTCGATTGTTACAGGAATAATAAAATAATCAGTTCCTTTTAGAATTTCCCTAAATGCATCGGAATGCCTTAAACGCGCCATCTCATTGTCTAAGTTTGCATGATTTAAAAAGATACAAACAGAGATTCCTCTTTTAAGACTTTTTTTGATCTGTTCCAAACAATCAGGATTATGCTCCAAAGGTTCGATAGAAGTAATCGAGACAACTTTTAATAATCCATAAAGTTTTCTCATCATTGGAGAATGGCTTTGCTCTTCCTCAATGAAGAATCGCATTCTTCTCCTTTGAGAACCCAATAATAACAAAGTATCATTCCATGCCTGATGGTGGCACAAATAAATCGCGGGTTCTTCAGGAATTAAATGTGTGCCTCTAAATGAAATGGAAAAATGGAGCCTCGCTAAAAGCGACGCAACAAAGCGCGTCATATAATCGAAAAACTTATAGCTAAAAAATAGTGTGACGCAGCCTGCTAATACCCCAATAATCGTAAACCCTTTGTCAGCATTTAATCCAAAAACTTCTTTGATCAAGTAGACTAAGCCTGACGCACAAAGCACACCGATAAAACTTAAAAAGTTTGTTGCTGCAATGATCTGTCCACGGTATTGGTTGGGACTTGTCACTTGTACATAAGAATCCAATGGAATTTGCCACATTCCACCAAACATCCCTAAAATGATGACCAAAGCAACAACTGGATAGAAAGTATCAGAGTAATAATCCAATAGAAGGGCGCTGATGCATATACCAATCCCTGCAAAGGGCACTAATCCAAGCTCCACAGTTTTTCCTGAAATCTTTCCGGCAATGACTGAACCAGTTCCTATCCCTAGAGATGTCAAAAGGAAAAGATAGCCTCCTTCAACGTCAGTTAATCCGAGCGATTGCACTGCAAAAGGGATCATGTTTAACTGCGTAAACGAACCCAAAAATAGGAAGAAGGATGATCCTAAAACTGCCATGAGTAAGGATTGTTCCCGACTTGCAATCTTCAGCGAATTAAAAATATCTTTCAGGAAACGAGCATCAAATTGTTTGGATGATCCTGAAGGGGGAGTATACTCAATACAAAAGCTTGTGACTATCCCAATCAATGCAACAAATGAGCACAAGCTCGCAGCGACAAGAAAATCGCGATGGGTAACTTGTAAAACAAACGAAGCAGTGAAAGTTCCAAAAATGATAGCCAAGAAGGTCATGGAGGTCATCAGGCCATTCGCTTTTGAAATTTTCTCCTCAGCGACAAGCTCAGGTAAAATTCCATATTTCGAAGGACTAAAAATAGAGCTGTGGGTAGCCATCAAAAATAAAACCACATAGGACCCTATAATGCTGTGGAAGTAGAATGAAGTTATTCCACCCACCATGACAACAAACTCTAATATTTTAGTAAAAATGATAATGTTGCGTTTGCTTACTCTGTCAGCCAAAATTCCGGACGTTGAAGAGAATAAAATAAATGGTAGAACGAACACCGCCCCGGTGGTTGCAAGAATGATTTGACTTCTTTCAATCCCTTCCATATCGATCAAAAAGTAAACGATAAGGAATTTGTAGATATTATCGTTAAGAGCTCCAAGGAATTGCGTAATGTTTAAATAGGAGAAAGAGGAAAACCGTCGCACAAGAGGATTGTCTATAGTAAACTTTAAAAGCGATGTAATTTTGTTTATCATTTTTTTATAAAAATATAGCAGTTACCATAATTATCTTAACCATCCCCTTAAGACGCAAGTATTTTCCTTACAAAAAATAAGAGGTTTGCTATACTGCCTCCGATGAATAATGAAACCAATCACAATAAACTGGCCCGTGATAAGATTCACGAAATCCTAGATTCGAAAAACATACCTTACGAATCGAAGATTTTAAATGATCTTGAATATGAGCGTGAACTGGGACTCAAGCTGCAGGAAGAAGTAAAAGAATTACTTGAAGCTAAAGAGGAAGAGCACCTTATGGAAGAGATGGCCGATGTTGTGGAAGTCATTCATGCGATGCTTACCCTAAAAGGAAAAACCTTTAAAGACTTAGAAGCAGTCCGTCAGTCAAAGTTCGCCGCCCGCGGCGGTTTCTTCAAAAAAATCTTCCTCCAAAAAACCTGGTCCTAGCAAAGCGGAGCTACTGCCATTGTTTGACTGGGTTTCTGAATCCTAACTCCAATTAACCACGGAGGGCACGGAGTACACAGAGAAAAACAAAAAAATTTGGGTAAAATATAAAGCTTATGTCCTCAGTGGTTAATCTTAAAGAATTAAACTAATTAGAATTTTTGATTTTTTCTCTCAGAACATAAGGATCAAGGTCGATTTCATTATTCCAAGCTAAAGTGTTTGAAACAGGGTCTATGTAGACATTTGAGAAAAACTTAAGATCTTTAAAAGAAGCAAAAATCCCTTTCCCAACCAAATAGGATAAATCTACTTCACCTTCTAAACCATCGTCAAACTGTATCCAGACGCGATAATTAGGTAAAGCTTTGCAAGCTATCAATTTTGCTCTTTTAAATTCCATAACTTTAGGTTTATTGAAGAGGGGGAATTTTGTTAAGTTTTTTGTGATTCTCAGCATTTTCCCAATCTTCCAATAAAAGGTTTTGATTAATTTGTGCCCATTCCATTACAAGACTTAAGGCTCGTGGAGGAAAATCGCCCTTATATACTCCTAACGGTGAAATTTGTATGAGCACTTCATGCTCACCGTATCTTGCATGAAAATGGGGTGGGGCATGATCTTCATTGTACATAAAAATTAGAATTCCAAAGAATTCTGAAATCGTTGGCATTGTGAACCTTGAAACAAATAGAATAAATTTTAAAGCAAAATCATATTTTGAAACAATGAATTCTTCTACAAAACAATTGATTTCACAATTCCTACAAATTCGTCAGCTTGGTAGCAGCAATAGTGGGCAAATGGGCTGTCAGGTTCGTTTTGTTTCAGCTTTCTCTGCACCACTAACAAGCCTGCACGGCTTGCTGACTCAACACCTTTGGGATCATCTTCAATGGCTAAACATTTTTTTGGATCTAAAGGGTAGCCTAAACGTTCGCCCATCATGCTTAAGCCTTTAAGATAGGGCTCGGGATCAGGTTTTCTCCCTTCGTAGTCTTCTTTGTACAAGACAAATTTCATCCAACCCAAAAGCTTTTTATCTCTCAAAACAGGTTCAGCGGAATCTCTTCTGGCGTTGGTTATAATGGCTTGTGGGATCTCCAAATCATTAAAAACCTCAAACAACTCTTGAACACCGGGCCTAAACTTTAAAGAACACATCTCCTTATGAAACTCACGATCAATTTCTTGCAGATATTCTTTTTCAGGAGTCTTAAGTCCAAGTTCTTCTTTCATCCATGACCAATTTTGATTTCCGTTGTTCTCATAGATCCGTCTTCGATGTTTTTCATCTAGCGGAATCCCCATACGACTTAAAACTTTTAAATGTTTATTCCAATGAGCTTCAGCAGATTCCAAAATTGTGTTGTCATAATCCCAAAAAATAGCTTGTATAGGCATAAGAGCTCTCGATTGTTTTGAGGTATTATAACCTCCAGATATTTAGAGCGTAAGAATAATTATTGGAGGAAATATGAAAATAAAAAGTTCAGCCTTTGAGAATCAGGGAAAAATTCCTAAAAAACATACCGGAGAAGCAGAAGATTCTATTCCTCCCATATCAATTGAAGGCGTCCCCAGCCAAGCAAAATCATTAGTGATCATTGTGGATGACCCTGATGCACCAGGTGGAACTTTTGACCATTGGATCGGTTGGAATATCGACCCAAAAACGACAAAAATCGACGGAAGCACTAAAGTCCCTCATCAAGGAACTAATGGTTTTGGTAACGAAGGATATAATGGTCCTATGCCTCCTCCAGGCAAACCTCATCGGTATTATTTTAAAATATTTGCAATAGACACACTTTTAAATCTACCCGACGGAACAACAAAGAAAAATGTTGAAAAAGCCATAGAAGGCCATATTCTAGACAAAGCAGAAATCATGGGAACCTATCAGCGATAAAGTTCAATTACTATTGTCCGCGCGTAGCGCCCTGGCGCTACGCGCGAGCAGCAGTTATAGGTTCCTTGTCTTATACAGCTCATCTTGTTTTGCTTTTATTCTATTTTTGTTAAATTTATGCGATCATGAATCAAGTACCCTTCGTCAATTTTAGCAATCGTGTAGAAATCCTTTATGAACAACTACGCGATATACTTTTTGATAAAAATCAAACTAACCTTTTCACCCGTCGAATTATCATTGTTCCTAGCCCAGCTATGAAATCGTGGCTCATGCTCCGTATGGCACAAGATCCCAAACTTGGCTTTGCGACCGGCATGAGAGTTGTCTATCTTGATGAGGCTCTGGAAATTCTTTCCAATGAACTTTGTATAGATGAAGAAGAGACCAGGATTCCCAGCCACCTTGAACTCTCATTTGCCATCGAAAATTTAATCCGGTCTAAATTGGAAAGTCAGGATAACGTTTGGATCCCAATCAAAAAATATGTAAGCAGTGGTTCCCAACGCAAAAAAGATAAGAGATTAGCAGCATTCTCTGATGAATTAGCCCGCTTATTTTCAAAATATGGAAAATACGGCGGTGAAGCGCTTCTTGAATGGAATGAGAATCGCTATCCCCAATGGCAAATAGCTCTTTGGAAGGAACTTTACCATACAAATCCATCTTGGTCTTACCCTTATAAAAAGTTGGAAAGCAACCGTTGCAATCCACAAAAGTTTGACTACCAAATTCATCTTTTCGCATTAAGCTTCATTTCACAACTCGATTACAGGTTTATGGAAAAAATTTCCAAAACCTATCCTGTCCATTTTTGGATGATGTCTCCTTGTCAGGCTTTCTGGAGCGATCTCATTTCTGACAAAGAAAAAAAGAAACTCAAAGAACGTTGGAAAGATAAAAATGCAAATAAAAATCAATTAGAAGATCTCGAAGAATATTTAAGGGAATGCAACCCGCTCTTAGCAAATTTTGGAAGACTAGGACGCCAGATGGCTATGCAGATTGAAGAAAGCCACGCGATCACAAATTCCCTTTTTGAACTTCCTGAAACCGTTGAAAATATCGAACAGTATCAAGACACTTTTTTTGACGATGTTGTCTACAGTTCCAATAAAACCCCCTTTAACATATTGCAAGGTGTTCAAGCTGATCTTGCTTCCTTACGGACACCTAAACCTGAAAATCGCATCCCTTTGCTCCAAAATGATTCCTCGATCCAAGTCCACTCAGCTTCCTCACGTTTAAGAGAAATAGAGGTTCTTCACAACAATCTTTTAGAAATCATTCACAAACATTCAAAAGATTCCAAGCCAATCACTCCAAATCAGATGATTGTAATGGCGCCAAATATTATGGACTATGAGCCTTATATCAAAATGGTTTTCGGAAGTGAAGACTCAAAACTGGATTACCAGATCATGGACCTTCCCATGCAATCTCAAAATCCAGTGGCACAAGTGTTTGTTCAATTGATTTCCCTTCCTTTAACACGTTGGGAAGTGTCCAAAGTTTTTGCTCTCTTTGAACAACCTGCTTTTCATTTGCGGCATGGACTCAAAAGAGAGGATCTCGAAACTTTGCGTGAATGGCTAAAGAAAACAGGAATACGTTGGGCTGAAAATCAAGATCACCGTGCTGAAATTTTTCAGCGCGATCATGGACTTTCAAAAAGCAATGCATCACAGACAGGGACTTGGGAAGAAGGATGGCAACGTTTATTACATGCTTTTGTGGTCGAAGATGAAGAACTGAAACTTGAATTCGGTAAAAGTGAAATGGCCGGCAAGATAATCGGTATATTTAAAAGTTTACGCTCCGATCTAAGTATGTTGGATGAACGCAATCAATTCACATTGGATCAATGGGCCGATTTCTTGAGATGCCTAGCAGAATCCTACCTTTCTTCAACGATAGATAAGGAAGCTTTTGATGGACTTTTGAATCTGTTTCAAAGAATTAAAGAAGCTTCCAAAAATCTCCGAGATAAGAAATTTTCTTTTGCATCGGTACGAAAAAGACTTCTCAATGCAATGGAACAAAAAGACTACAGCTACCGCGACACTCATTTGCATGCGGTTAAATTTTGTTCAATGCTTCCAATGCGTGCAGTCCCTGCTCAAGTTATTGTTCTTTTAGGAATGGATGAGGGAGCCTATCCGCGCAGAGAAGTCCTGCTATCTTTAAACTTACTTACAAATAACCCTAAAGCAGACTATAGTCCTTCCCAAACTGATTATGACCGTTATCTCTTTCTAGAAGCTTTATTGTCAGCCCGACAATATTTCCACATCTCATACTGCAACTACGACCCTTCCGATCCAAAATCCATACCGCCTGCAATCATTGTCACAGAACTGCTTAACTATCTAGACCAAGCCTTTGATCTAAAGGGGAAAAAACCTTCAGAACTTAATCACATGCACCATCCCTTCAACAGTTTTGATGCACAATACTTCATAAAGGGGAGTTCGATAAAAAGTTTCTCACAACATGCCTATAATTTAGCCCAGTCTTACTATGGCTTACAAAAATTGGATAATCACAAAGTTGTAGAAAGCTTTCCAGAAATGACTGCCTCAGCCATTCCAGAATCCAAAGTGATCACTCTAGAAGAGTTGTCTCGTGTTATTTTTCACCCCATGCGCAAATACTTGAGCCATAAGCTGGACATTTTCTTTGAATGGAAAGACAACAGAATTTTGGATGATCTTGAAATTTTCGAAATCTCCAGAAAAGACAGAACTTCCATTTTAGAGCGTTCCTTAACAGAACCCATCGATTCAGTCTTAAATTGCTCTACGGTTAAATCTAAGTTGCCTGTGAACCCATTTAACGATTTCGTTTGTTCGCAAATTAAAACTAAATATGCCGAAATCAACGAGAAACTTCCAAAGGGCCCCATATTCTCTGTAGAATTTAATATCCATTGTTTTGGGAAAGGAAAACTTCCGAATGGGGATTACATCTGCCCACCACTAAAATTTGAGTTAGAAAATAATCAAATTGTTTACTTAGTAGGTAAAGTACCTTTAGTTAATTCTGAAGGAATTATTTGCATAACAGAAAAAGATACTAGAAACGATACCCTTCTGAAATCATTGCCCTCCTATCTTGCACTACAAATTGCTGGATTTGGAAATAAAATATTCATTTCCGATTTGATTAAACAAAAAAAACCACTCAACTCCGACCCTTATACTCATCTCCAAAAATTGATAGAATATTTCTTTCAGTGCCACCAAGAGCTGTCTCCAATGGATAAAGCTTGGCTACGCCCTTTGGTCCAAGGAGATCTTAAGAAATTAAATGAAGCAATGCAGATAGAAGAAGGGGAATATAGTTTTGTTGATGATAACTTAGGGTGGGCTTTTAGAATGAAATCAGTGCCTTCAGCGGATGAAATCATGAACAAATGGCATGGGAAAGCTGTAGAACTCTTTGGTGCGGTTGAAGAAACATGGTGGGGCAAATAATGAAACGCTTCAACATTCTCGATGAAAACGAAAATATTCATCGCTCCAGATTTCTCGAGGCTTCCGCAGGTACAGGTAAAACATTTACTATCGAACATCTTGTTTGCAGGTTGATCATTGAACAACCTCAAATTCCCCTTAATCAAATCCTTGTTGTCACTTTTACCAGGGCAGCAACCCGCGATCTAAAAGTTAGAATCCTTAAATGCCTTGAAAAATCGATACAATTCTTAAAATCTTCAAGCCAAGAAGGAATACCAGATTACTTGTCAGCTGTTACTAACAAAGAGAACACCATTAAAGCACTTTCTGAAGCTATTTTTGGATTCGATGATGCACAGATTTTTACAATTCACGGATTCTGCGCACGGGCCCTAAAAGAAAATACTCTGGAAGGAGATATTTCCCTAGAATCTAGTGGAGGGGAAGTTGGATTAGATAATGAAATCTATGAAAAGGTCATCCAAGACTTTTTCCGCTCAGGAAAAGCTCTAGAAGTGCTCGGTCAGGAAAAATTAAACTCTCTTTTAGGTGAGTTTGGCAAGTACTCTAAATTGAGCAGTAAGGTTTTAAATGAAATTAAACAAAGATTAGACTTTGAGATCATTCAAAATCCTCAAACTCCAAACGAAATATTTTCAGAAGTGGCTCGACATTGCCGCCAATTGCTTCAAAATTATCTCACAACGGAGGAACTTACGGGTCCAGACGAACTACTGGAAAGAATGGTTAAAGCTACTGATAACCCGGAATTCAGAAAAAACCTGCGTTCAAAGTATAAGGCAGCTATAATAGATGAATTCCAAGATACCGATCCAGACCAATGGATAATCTTTGAAAGGCTTTTCCTTACTGACACACAAATACCAGTCTATTTAGTAGGAGACCCTAAACAATCAATTTATGCCTTCCGGCAAGCTGACATCTATACTTATTTAAGGGCTGGAGAAGCATTAGGAAATGAGGCCAAAGCTTCGCTTGATACAAACTATCGCTCGAGCCCATCTCTTATTCAGGCCTTAAATCTGTTGTTTGATGCAGCTAACAACCCTAAATTTATGCCCCTTCCGAGAATAAGCACAGATTTAAAATATAATCCTGTGAATGCTCCACAAAATGGAAGAAAGAAAGACTTTAGCGATAATTTGGGCAGTATCCATTTTGTTTCCTATTCCCATGACGATGTATTATTGCCCTACATCGCGAAAGAAATTATCCATCTCAATAGAAATGAATCCATCTCTTACAAAGAGATCGCCATTCTGATCAAAGATAAAAATGAAGGGGAAAAAATTAAAGCTTACCTGAAATCAAAAAACATCCCCGCAGTCCACCAAAAAGCCAAAAGTATTGCTGAATCTCCTGCGCTTAAAGATTGGAAGGAGATACTTAAAGCCGCTTTATCGCCTAGGAATTCCTCCACCTTAAAAATTGCCATGGGAAGTCCCATTGTTGGATGGACAAATCATAATATTCAGGAATTGGAAGATTCCCAAAAATATTGTGACTTGCTCGTCAAATGGCAAGAGCTAAATCAGGCTTTGCAAAATAGCGTAGGATCTTTTTTAGAAACATTTCTAAAAATGAAATGGAAAAATGATAATCCTTCCAATGCTGAAAGAATGTTAAATAGAACGAATGGATTAGAATATTACCAAGAGTTTATTCACATCGGTGAACTTTTATTGGAGCATCAGTCAGAAACAAAAGCAACAGGACAACGTTTAATCACTTTTTTAGACGAGCTTGAAGAAACCGATATAGAACAAAAGAGTTCCCTCAAATATAAATTTGATCCCCAATTAGATGCTGTCAACATCATGACAACATTTTCCAGTAAAGGTCTAGAGTTCGATATCGTTTTTGCTATTGGTCTAAATGGATGCAAAAAGTTTGATAAAAGAGTACATCCGATCTACAAAGATAATAAAACTATTTTGACCCCTACTGTTGAGGACAGTGCTGATCTGAATCAATATCTTGAAGAAACTGATGCTGAAAAGATGAGACAGCTCTATGTTGCAATGACAAGGCCTAAATACAGGCTCTATATGCCTGTGGAATTTGAAAAGAAGAAAAATTTCAAAGCACCTACATTAGGAAGCGCCTCTCCAAATCACCTTTTTCTTTCAAGACTTGGAAACCCTCCGCGCGAATGGAAAGAGCTCTATCAGAATATCACCAGCGATTTCGAAACTAAAGTGGAAGCAACAATTAGACAACTAGGGCAAAAGGGAGATATCACATTTGAAACACTCTTAAATGAGGTAGATGTTCCTCAAGTTTGCAATCAAGGAACTACTGATCCGCTAGTTCAACCCCCAGTTGTTACAGTACCAGGCAATCCTTTCTACATGCTCTCCTTTACAGCTCTTTCAAAGCATATACAAATTGAAAATAAATCAATCCTTAATGTTCCACACGACTTCAATTCTCAGGACAAAAATTCTCATACCTTGCCATCTGGATCAGATACGGGAAACTTAATCCATAAACTGATTGAAACTATTCCATTTTCACTCATTGAGAGGGCGGCCAATAGCAATGCTTTGGTCCCATGGGTCAAAAGTCGCATTGTTGGGGGAGCTTACAAAGGGTGGGAGCTGATTATTGCAGATATTCTCTATGAAACTTTTAATCTCCAATTAACTTCTTCCCACGGTACATTCAAATTAAGAGAAATTGATTCACAAAAGATGTTTAAGGAGATTGAATTCCTTTATCCTTATGAAACTGGCTGTTTAAAAGGATTTGTCGACTGCGTGATCCAACATGAAGACCGTACCTACATTCTCGATTGGAAAACCAATTGGCTTGGATCCACGCGTCAAGACTACTCCAAAGAAAATCTTGAAATCGCCATGAAGGAAAATCAGTACGATTTGCAAGCGAAAATCTATTCTGAAGCTTGGAGGCGTTATAGCCAACATTTGCTAGATAAACCTTTTGATGAATCTTTTGGAGGTGTTTTCTACATCTTTGTTCGAGGTCCTGCATGCTACTATTTCAATCCAGCTGAGGTGCAATCATGCAAAGTTTAGCCAAAGCCAAGTGGAATGAAATCTACGGTTTGTTGGCAACTAGATTGCAACCCTGGGCTTTCTTCGACAAAATGATCGAAGAAGAGGTTTTTCATTCAACAGACCTCTACTTTGCACAAACGTTGATCCGGAAGCCTTCAGAAGCCAATGAAAATTATGCCCTATTTCTGGCCTATCTTTTTAAGGCAGCACGCGAAGGACACTTATGTGTAAATATCAATGAAAAATCAGTTCACCCTATTCTTGAAGGATTTGAAACAGAATTAATAGAAAAAATCATTCAAGGTTCCCAAAATTATCAACTCGAATATATCCATAAAGATGGAAATAATTATTACATCCTCCGTAACTGGAACAAGGAAACTGAATGCCTAAAACTTATTCAAGAACTTCTTGCTACTGAACCCACATTCAAGGCCAATTCGGTTGAACTTCAAAAGAATTTGGAAAAAATCAAATTATACCTTCTTCCTGAACAAGCTGAAGCGATTCTTTCTGCCTCTCAGAATGCATTAACAATACTCACGGGCGGACCAGGAACTGGAAAAACATATACAGCTGGGCATATGATTAGAACCCTTTGGGAGTCTTTGCCTAAAGAGCAACAAAAGGACTTCGAGATTGTTCTAGCTGCACCTACCGGAAAAGCGGCAAGTAACTTACAGAATAGTATGCAACGCGCTTTGAAAGGTTTGCCGCTTGCAGATAATATCCAATCGCAGACTCTCCATTCACTTCTAAAAATTTTTAGCAAAAGGAAAGATGAGATTAGACTCACTGCAGATTTAGTTTTAGTGGACGAATGCTCAATGATTGACACTCATGTCATGTCGAAGCTTTTAAAAGCAATCAAACCTGGCTCCCGATTAATTTTGTTGGGCGATAAATATCAACTTCCCTCTGTTGAGATTGGGGCCATCTTTGCCAATCTTGCAGACCATTTAGCAGGAACTGATAAATGTGTAGAGCTTGCGAAATGCATGCGCTCCGAGCTTCAAGGACTGGTAGATTTCGCTCAGGGGATAAAATTGGGAAACTTGAATCTTACGCGAAGTTACGAAGGAGTTTCTTTTCCTGAGGTGAATAATTATTTCGAACATCCAAATCTTTTGACAGACTATTTAGCACAACAAATTAAAAAGCATGAATTTGGTAAGTTTAGAATCCTTTCCCCATTAAGAAAAGGACCTTTAGGTGTGGATTCGTTAAATCGCCAAATCTATCAAGGACTTTGTAAGAGCGGACTGAAAATGCAAATCCCCATCATGATCACTCAAAACCATGAAGATACAGAACTATTCAATGGGGATGTAGGGGTCTTAATAACTTCCAAAAACCCTTATGAAAGGCTATTTGATAAAACTGATTATGCAGAAATAAATGGAAGAACAATTCCAGCGTTACTGTTGCCTAACTACGAGCTAGCTTATTGCATGTCGATCCACAAAAGCCAAGGGAGTGAATTTGAAAAAGTCCTTCTGATCTTACCTGAAAAGTCTGACTACTTTGGCCGTGAAGTATTTTACACCGCCGTTACCCGCGCCAAAAGGTCCATCGACATTATGACAACACCTACAATCCTACAGGCAGTCCTTGCAAAACCTGCCCAACGCCACTCTGGCCTACTCCCACGCCTTTCCAAATGCGTTAGCTAAATTTGCTTCCCAGCTTTTGCCGTAGGCCGTAGAATGCGGTGGCGACCGGAGGGAGCTACCGCCTTTGCCCTGACCACAAGCAACGTTTTGTTTGCAAAAAACCTTAACCCAATATCTTGTTATACAAAATTCCCTTCAGCGGTCAGGGCAAAGGCGGTAGCTCCCTCCGGTCGCCACCGCATTCCACGGCCTACGGCAAAAGCTATAAAACTAATTTAGCAACACCTCTACCCTTCAAGTCCAAGAACTTTTCTTCCAGCTTCCTCTATTTCAAAAGCCTTTCTGTAAATAAATTTTATTGCTGAAGCTTTTTCAATAACCTTATTACTGAAATCCATAGGATAGCGGTTATTTAAATCATAAGGATTGGAATCATCATGGGTTTCATGATGTTGTTTTTTATATTTTTCCCATTTCGCGTGACGTTCTTTTCAAAACTCTCTATCGTATTTATAGGCATCTGATCCTTCTCGATCTCTTTCTTTGTCATATTTGTCAGCAAATTTCCAGTAATCCTTTATCTCAAAATAGGCCACAACACTCTCGTGTGTTGCGTGAGCAACACGATCACCATTAAAGTAATGTAACCTTTGTTCCCCATCGTTAGGAGAATGAAAACTTAAGCTAACGGCATGCGCAACTTGTTTAGGAACCTGTTCAGAATCTAGTATAGAAGGAAACTTATCATGTAATGTCGCCCATGGTTTGAAGGCTTCTATTTGTATTTCAGTTATTTTAATGTGAACATGTCCTTCTTGTGTTTTGAATTTCGAATCGGCTGCTCAATAACACTTATTCCATTCCCCAAAGGAACAATCTCAGTGTCGGGACGCGATTCCACTACCTCTTCGTAAAACACTGGATTAATTTTACCACTTGCGGTAACCACTTGTTTATCAGAGGTGATCATCTCTCTCAAATGTGGAGGTAAATTATCTTTGATAATTTGGATGATTTTTTTCTGTTTTTCAGTGTCATTTTCTTCGCGATGAAAAATTCTAGCTAGAAAAGAGCCCTGACTTTTTTCTGGTTCTAATAATTTTCCACTTGCTGGTGCAGTTCCTGCAGCTGCGGGTGCTACCATTGCCATAATTACCTCTCGGTTTTAAGTTCTAATCAATCATCAATTTGTGCCCCACATAAATATGGGGCACAATTCTATTTAAATATTTTTGTGAAAAATATGGAGAGGATCTGTCCAAGCCACAATGAACCTGTTAAATCCAGAAGTCCATACGTGTTCTGGAAGCTGTGATGAATCAAAGGGTCTGTTATAGGCCTCAATATCACTCAATTTTCTTCCAGCTTCCCTCTCCTTGTTAAGCTCACTAACAATTATATTGTAGGCTTGCTCTGCATCTGAACCAGGTTTAAAATCAGGATGGTTTTTTAGCAGTCTCAAAGCACGCATATCTAAATAGGCTTTATAACCTTCATCAGTAGACTCAAGCACTCTTTGTCCTGAAGTCCATAAGTCAGAAGTTTTTGTGCCATCTTGCTTGTAAGAAATTACTTCGACCAGATGTTTCACTCCAGATATTGAGTGTGGAACATATAATTTATATTTTTCGTCTTTCAAAACAGTATCAAAAAATCTTTTGAGGGGTACGTATTTGTCAGCTGTGCACTTCGTCATGTGAACATAAACATGGGACTCAATCGCTTCTGGAGCTTTATTACCAACAGAAGCTTTTGGAGCATATTTATAAACTTGTGGTCCGGAGTCAATATCACTATCATAAGGACTTAACCAGTTCCACACAGCTTGTGGAAGATTTCCTTGAAGTAACATTTTATGCTTATTTTCTTTTTCGTAGTTGTCACCTTCTACATAGAGTCCTTGAGGCCCTGTCTTACTTTCGATGACTCGTGCAGCTGTTTCATGAATTATTCTTGTTAAAAAGCTTTCGCTTTTTACAAGTTTCCAGTCCTTTCCAGGCCGTTCAAAAGTTTCATATTCGCTATCTGCGTAGAGTTTTCCTTCAGGTAGAGAATAAGTAAGCGATCGATAAAGTTTTTGAGCATCTGAATCGGGTTTATAAATTTCTTCCTTGTACCTATTAAAGAAGTCCTTGTAAGCTCTCATTTCATAAAACGCTTTTAGTCCTGCTTTCGAAACTTCTTCCATCTCCTTTTTTTCGCCATACACATAAAAGTGATAGTTCGGCTCTCTAATATGCGGTTCATGGATCTTCAATGTAACAATCGGGGTATCCTCTCCACCCACCTCTTTGGGAGCTGGAAAATTTGGATATTTCGCGAATATAGCTTCCCAAGGTTTGAATTTTTCAATTCTTAAAGTGGTCACGAAAAAATGAGCGCTCCCTTTTTGACCTTCAACAGTCTCATATCCATCGTATTCAATAACGCTAACTCCTTCAACGAGAGTAGGTACAATTCTCGGGGAACTATTCCGTAAAACTTCCATCGTTTGAGTAAAGTAAATCGGATAGCTGAAATCCTCTTTTTCCCCCACCTCAGCAAAAAAGCTATAGATGTTATCAGGTAAAGATCCTCTTATAGCATCAACTCTATTGACTACTTTGCTACTATTTACTGATCCCAGTAAATGGGTTGTATCTCTATTCTTTCTATCTGGCCCTGTTACCGGAACTATTGGTAAACCTGCCGCTGCTGGAATTGCCATAATTGCCTCTGAGTTAGAAGTTTTGAACGATTCCTGTATAAGCCGAGCCCCATTTTTTCGCTAGGAAAAATCAAAAAATTTATAACTTCTCTTTGTAAATTAATTATTTTAAAACATTTACTAATAATTAATTAAAATAGTCAAAAAAATGAATTATTTATTATAATAAATGGTGATTGTATTGGTTAGGTGATTATGGATAAAAACCAAGCCGTAAACCTCAAAGATATCGATAAATTGGTCGAGGCTTCCCTCGAATCAGATTCCTTCTACGAAGCTAAAGCTACCCCTATAAAACCCGCAAGTGCTTGGAAACAAGAACATAGAGAACAACTCTGCCGAAAATTTCAATTCGAAGATTTTAGTTCTAAAATAAAACTAGGTTTTAATCTAATTGCTAATAAATTGTCTCCGATGATCGGAATTCAAGCCTATAACCATGTCGTTCAAGAATTTGTGGAAAGAAAGACTCCTCCAAAAATTGGTCAAATGCAAGGGAAATTGACAATGCAGGAAGAATGGAGCATTTCTAATGATTCAATGAAGTATATCTATGATCTTGCCTCAAAATTTCTAGATGAACAGCAATGCAAAGAGGCCGATGCACTTTTTACAGTGCTTTGTTATTTGAATCCTAAAGTTCCAGAGTATTCTTTAGGTAAGTGCTTCGCGCTCTATTTACTAGAACAATATTCTGAAGCCCTTGATCTCTTGCAATTGACTAAAATATTGCAACCCGACAAAGCCGCTCCTTTTGTTTATTCAGCTCTTTGCAAACAAAAGTTAAATATGGCTGAAGGTTACGATGAAGATATGATGAAGATTTACGACATCTTCGGAAAATCTGATGAGGAGAGCCAAAAGTGGAGTCCTTACATGCAACAACTTAGTGCAAATAAGAGGTAAGTTACGATGGACATGAATGTTGGCGGTATTAAACCTCCAGAAATGCCTTCAGAATTTAATGTAGGGAAAGCTGGGCAATCTCAACCAGCTTTTAAAGCACAACTTCCTGCTGTTGCAAATGAGGTCACCCTTTCAGACGATCAAATGGCTGCAATCAGCAACTTAAAACCCACAACTGAAGATGCGATTGCAATTCTTAGCTCCCTTCAAGGGAACATCAACGTGGCCCCAAAAGTCGCTGCTCAAATTAATTCTATCCTACATTAAAATTAACCACCGAGGACACGAACTCGACTTTAGGATTTTTTGCTACAAAATATTGAAGTTTTGTATACTTAGGAATTCAGAAGACAGAATCCAGAATTCAGGAGAATATTTGAAGTTTTTTCCTGTATTAGAGCTGTAATGCTAATGTCAGGGCATGCAATATTCTGACTTCTGACTTCCGACTTCTGTATTCTGTCTTCCCATCCTCTTCCTCCTTTCAAAAACTATGTTGACATCTTAGAGAAGTTATTGATATGAAATCAGATAATTCACACGAGGAAAACGCACTGTGTCAGATTACTATCCGGTCTATGTCTACTTCGGGATTATCACACTCGTCACATTGGCAGTCTTAGGCGTGTCCAGCATATTTAGAACGAATAGAGCCTCTCCTGCAAAATTCCTCCCATACGAATCAGGCATTAAAACAGAAACAAATCTACTCCAAGAAAGATTCCCCATGCGCCACTATTTGGTAGCTCTGATCTTTCTTGTTTTCGATATCGAGGTGATCTTTATGTATCCATGGGCGGTTATTGCCAAACAAATAGGTCCATTCGCCTTCTGGGAAATGCTTTTCTTCATGGTTGCTTTACTTGTTGGCTTCGCCTATGTGTGGCGTAAAGGAGGCCTTAGATGGGAATGAATCCTCGTGATCGAACACCTTTTCTGACGGCCCCTATAGAGATGTTGGTCAACTGGGCCCGAGAAAGTTCCCTCTGGCCCGCTCAGTTTGGACTCGCGTGCTGTGCAATCGAAATGATGTCCACAGCTGCAGGTCGCTACGATATGTCCCGTTTCGGAATGGAGGTCTTTAGGGCTTCTCCTCGACAAAGTGATGTCATGATAGTAGCAGGAAGGGTAAGCCAAAAGATGGCGCCTGTTCTACGAACAATCTACGATCAAATGTTAGAGCCAAAATGGGTGATCGCAATGGGGGATTGTGCCTCGTGTGGAGGAATTTATAATAATTATGCCATTGTCCAAGGAGTCGACACCATTGTTCCTGTAGACGTTTATGTTGCAGGCTGTCCTCCACGTCCAGAAGCTTTACTTGATGGATTAATTATGCTCCAAAAGAAAATTAAAACTGAAAGACCATTTGCCAGAGAAAGAAGAGAAAGTCGAAACACGCCCAACCGAGAGCCACAAGAAGATGAAGACTTCTGAAGTAGTTGATCAGCTGAAACAGACTTCTAGAGACACTATTGTTTCCGAAAGTGTCTTCCATGACCAATGGACCATTGAAGTTCGTAAAGAGAAACTTATTGATACCCTGGCCTACTTTAAAAATAATGGTTATGCAGTCCTCATGGATCTAACGGCTGTCGATTATTTACATCCCGATAAAAGAACGAAGGTCCTTTACTGGCTACATAATCCTGAAAATTTTGCTAGAGTTCGTATCAACGTGTTTGTAAGAAGAGAAGAATCCTTGCCGACTTCAGTCAATATTTGGGAAGGAGCTAACTGGTACGAGCGCGAAATCTACGATATGTTTGGTGTACGCTTTGAAGGACACCCAGATTTAAAACGTATCTTGATGCCAGATGATTGGATTGGCCACCCATTGCGAAAAGATTATGCTCTGACAGAAGAGTCAGTAGAATTTAAACATGGCGTTAAACCAAAAGTACCCTCAAAGATAATACCGCATGTCTCAAAAGATCAAAGATAAAAACGAAGCCGAACTATCCGGCGACATAATGGAGCTCAATTTGGGGCCTCAACACCCTTCCACCCATGGTGTGTTGCGAATGCTTTTACGGCTCGATGGAGAGATTATTGTTACTGGCGAGCCTGTGATTGGATACCTTCATACTGGAGTAGAAAAAGAGTGTGAAACACGCACCTATCATCAAGTCTTCACACTCGTAGACAGATTAGATTACCTCTCAGGACCTTCAGAAGAGCAGGGTTTTGCTGGAACAGTCGAAAAAATAATGGAGATCGAGGTTCCTGAAAGGGCGCAAGTTATTAGAGTTATCCTTCTAGAGCTTTCACGTATTGCCAGCCACCTCCTTTGGCTGGGAACAAGCGCGGTTGAATTGAACATGTCCTCTGTGTTCATGTATTGCTTTGTTGAAAGGGAAAAAATCTTAGACATCATCGAAGGAATGTCTGGCGCAAGAATGTTCCCAACATGCTGGAGAATTGGAGGATTGTCTACGGATCTTAACCCAGGCTTTGAAGATCAGGTAAGAAAATTCCTTAGAGAATTCCCGGCTGCCTATAAAGATTTAGACAATCTCATGACACACAACTATGTGTGGTGTGAAAGATTGCAAGGTGTTGCTGTCATCGATAAAGAACTCTGCGAACAATATTGCTGTACAGGACCTGTTATCCGCGCTGCAGGTGTTCCTTACGACATTCGTAAGGTCTATCCCTATCTCGGTTATGAAAATTACAAATTTGATATTCCCACCTACACTGAAGCAGACTCTTATGCAAGATATTTAATTCGCATGAAAGAAATGCTGGAAAGCGCATCGATTGTGGAGCAAGCACTCGGCAAATTGAAACCTGGTCCAGTCCTGACATACGACAGAAAAGTTGCACTTCCACCCAGAAGAGAGCTTGTAAGAAGTATGGAAGCAGTGATCCATCAATTTAAACTCGTAAGTGAAGGAATTCACCCTCCTGTCGGAGACTTCTATTATTGCGTAGAATCTGCTCGCGGAGAACTCGGTTTTTATCTCGAAAGTGACGGAAGTAATAAGCCCTACAGATTACGCGTAAGATCCCCTTCATTTTCGCATGTGGAAGTATTACAAAAGATTTTGCCCGGTTACAGTTTATCAGATGTGATTATTGCAATAGCAAGCGTTGATCCAATACTTGGAGATGTGGACAGATAATGATAAGCGATAAAATACGTAAAGCAATACTAGATCTTCAGAATCAATATCCTGAGAAACGCTCTGCCCTTATTCCTGCGCTTCATTTGGCTCAATCTGAAGTAGGTTATTTGCCCAGAGAAGTTCAGAATGAAATCGCAAAACTTTTTAATATTGATCCAAATGAAGTTAATTCCGTAGTGACGTTCTACGATATGTTTCATGAAGAACCTGTCGGAAAACATATCCTGCACATTTGCAAGAATGCTTCCTGCATGCTCCGCGGCTGTGATTCATTAATTCAAAGTTTCTGTGAAAGGCTCAATGTGAAACCTGGAGAAACTTCAGCAGATGGTTTGTTTACTGTCATCCCTTCAGAGTGCCTTGGAGCATGCGATCTTGCGCCGATGATGATTGTAGATGAAAAGACCATTGGCCCAGTCAAAGAATCGGAAATTGACAAAA
This sequence comes from Parachlamydiaceae bacterium, assembly GCA_039806825.1. Classification (GTDB taxonomy): domain Bacteria; phylum Chlamydiota; class Chlamydiia; order Chlamydiales; family Parachlamydiaceae; genus JBDHQB01. The sequence goes on from JBDHQB010000007.1 coordinate 103,645, forward strand.
TCCTTGAAGAGGCTAAAAAAGGGCATGGACATCCCGCTCCCGTGGAGGTGCCACATGTCTGAAAAGCGGATTCTCATGGCCTATACTGATAATCCCGGACAGGACAATATAGAGACCTATGAAAAGAATGGTGGCTACAAAGCCATACGTAAAGCCATTCCTGGTATTGAACCTGCTAATTTAACTGAAATGGTGAAGCAATCTGGTCTCCGTGGAAGAGGTGGGGCAGGATTCCAAACCGGTATGAAATGGGGATTCATCCCAAAGGATGTTTACCCACGCTATTTAGTCTGCAACTGCGATGAAAGCGAACCTGGCACATTTAAAGACCGATTATTAATAGAAAAAGACCCACACCAATTGGTGGAAGGGATGATTCTCAGTAGCTATGCTATCGGAGCCAACTTTTCCGTTATTTACTGTCGAGGAGAATATTTTGAAGGAATTTCTCAGCTCAGAAAAGCTGTCAAAGAAGCTAAAAATAAAGGATATTTAGGCAAAAATATTTTAGGCTCAAATTATTCGTTGGACATTGTTGTCCATCCAGGAGCCGGTGCTTACATTGCAGGAGAAGAAACTGCTCTACTAAATTCCCTCGAGGGTTATAGGGCAACTCCACGTTTAAAACCTCCATTTCCTGCCGTCGCTGGACTCTATTCAAAACCTACAATCATCAATAACGTCGAAACACTTTGCAATGTCGTTCATATCGTTAACAATGGCGTAGAATGGTTTCAGCAAATTGGCAAGCCCAAAAATACCGGCACAAAAATTTTCCAAGTAAGTGGCCAAATTCAAAAGCCTGGATGTTTTGAATTCCCTCTTGGAGTCACCCTTCGCGAAGTATTAGATGCAGCTGGAGGCTTTGCACCAGGAAGATCGTTCAAGGCTTGCTACCCAGGTGGAAGTTCTTGCGCACTTCTAACGGCAAAAGATATCGATATCAGCATGGACTTTGAAACACTAGCCGCAAGAAAATCTGCTCTTGGAACAGCATCGATTATTGTGATGGATGACACAGCAGATATGGTCAAAGTGGCCGCACGTTTAATGGAATTCTACCAAAATGAATCTTGCGGAAAATGCACTCCTTGTCGTGAAGGTACCCGCTGGATGGTTCAAGTTCTTGAAAGGATCCTAGATGGAAAGGGAACTTATGGCGATCTCAAACTCATTGTGGATGTATGCGAAGACATGGGTGCTAACTCATTTTGCCCATTAGCTGCAGGCGCTGCACCTCCTATAGTAAGCGCAATTCAGGAATTCAGAAACGAGTTCGAAGCCTACATACGAAAAAATCCAAAAGCCAATGAAAGACCTCCTATGAAAATCGCTTATCCCTACATTGGTTCCGTAGAGTTTTTCGAAAAAACGAATACCCGTCCCGATACAATTGTTAGTAACCAAGATCCAATAGAAAGAAGAAGATAATATGAAAAGAGTTCAGAAGACAGAATTCAGAAGACAGAAGACAGAAGTCGGAAGTCAGAAGATTAAATACTTAAACGATAATGCAAAATCGAAGAATATTTTTCTAAATTCTGACTTCTGTCTTCTGACTTCCGAATTCATAACTGAGTATGCCTTATGACTACCAATATCAATCTGACTATTGATGGAATCGCTATCTCTGTGCCAAAAGGTACTACAGTTTACCAAGCCGCAAGGGAATTAGGAATCGATATCCCCATCTTTTGTTACCAAGACAGAATGCCACCTTTTGGGGCTTGCCGTGTGTGCCTCGTTGAAGTTGAGAAAATGGGAAAATTGCAAACCTCCTGTACACTTGAAGCAACCGAAGGAATGGTTGTCAAAACCCAAAGTGATCCCGCTGTCAAAGGGCGTGAAGGGATTTTAGAATTTTTACTTGTCAATCACCCTCTTGATTGCCCCATATGTGACCGAGGAGGCGAATGCCCCCTACAAGATCAAGCTCTAAAGTTTGGACCAGGTGAAAGCCGTTTCACTGAAGAAAAAAGGCATTTTACCAAATCCTTACCACTAGGCTCAGTGTTAATGCTGGACCGTGAGCGCTGCATTGTTTGCGCCCGCTGTACGCGCTTTGGAGATGAGATCGCTGGAGACCACGCCTTACAATTTATTGACCGCGGCTTCAGAACTGAAGTGGGCACCCCAGATGGAAAACCTGTTCAGTCTAAATTCATCGGTAACACAATTATGATATGCCCAGTAGGTGCCTTGACAAGTCAAGTCTACCGTTTTAGGGCTCGTCCCTGGGATAACAAGCCCACAGAAACTACCTGTACACTCTGTCCTGTCGGCTGCAGCATGATCCTGGACTCCCGCGATGGAGAGATCATGAGAACCCGCTCCCAAGAAAACAAAAGCCTCAATGACATTTGGCTCTGTGATAAAGGATGGTTTGGGTACGAATTTAACTCTAACCCTGAAAGATTGGAAACTCCACTCATTAGAAAAAATGGAAAATTTGAAAAAGCGGATTGGGAAGAAGCTCTATCCCTTATCGCTTCAAGAATACAACAGTCGAATAAAGATAAAGTTGCAGGGATTGGTGGAAACTCTTTAACAGTAGAAGAAAACTACTTATTCCAAAAATTGATCCGAGATTCTATTGGGAGTCCAAATGTTGATCACAGAGTAGGAATGCCGATCTTTAGTTTAGATGAGGAAGGTCTTGAGGCTGGAATGGAAATGAAAATTGGAGATTGCGAAGAACTTTCCTACGCAATTCTTTTAGGATTTGATATCACAGAAGAGTTTCCTGTGATATGGCTCAGACTTAAACAAGCAATCAACAATAAAGCCAAAGTGGTTTTTATAGGCCACTATGCACCTGAAATTTCCCGATACCTTAGAGAAGTTATTACCCATCAGCCAGGGAAAGAAATTGAAGTCTTGCATGCACAAAATAATGCTTTGAATGAACTAGCAAAAGCAGGGGCGAAAGGTGCAATTTTTGTTGGTAAGCAATATCTACATACACCCAATAGAAAAGCCATCCTTTCAGAAGTACTAAAACTCAAGCAATCCCTTCCAAATTGTAAATTGAATATTATGGAGGGGCGAGATAACAGTGTGGGTGCCCGTTTTGCAGGAATGAGACCTGATCTCAAACCAGGTGGAGAAAAAGCTTCTCACATTGGACTCAGCTCAATCCAAGTTTTCAACGAAGCAGCGAAATCAGGATGGGACATTCTTTATATTGCAGGATCAAATCCAGCAGCTAAATTATCCTCAAAACTCTGTAAAGAAGTGAGAGCCAAAACAAAATTTATTATAGTTCAAGACATGTTCCTCACAGAGACTGCAAAAGAGGCAGACGTTGTCCTCCCTGTATTGTCATATGCAGAAAAATCTGGAAGCTTTATCAACATCGAAGGCCGCGTACAAAAAATCCGACAAGGAAAGAAAATAAATAAAACTCTTAAAACTGATAGTGAGATCTTTGTCATCCTCGGGGAAAAGTTAGGCAAACGTCTTGTTCCTGAACAATCTTTCATTGATAAGTTGAACCAGGAATTCATTCCCTTACCTCAAAAATCACAATTAGAAAGCGGAAAGACCACAACAAACACTCATCCACTGTCCGCTACATTCGCTCATTATCTTTTTGACAACGGTGTTCGTATTTCCCATGACCCACATCTGATTAAATTGGCAAAAGAACCTAAAGTACGCCTTAATCCCATCGAATGCTTCAAAAGAAACCTTAAAGATGGAGATAAAATCCTCGTTAAAGCAAATGGCATCACCATATCCTCAAAAGCTAAAAGTGACGATAGAGTATCCGAAGGAACCGCAGTACTTCCATTAGGCTTTAAGGAATTCCACGTTCAAAACTTGACGAATGACTATTTGAATGGTATGCCTATTGAAATTCAGAATTCAGAAGACGGAATTCAGAATTCTGAAGATTTAGACAAAAGATTTTTACCACCTTACACAACATAAAGAGATGCTTATGACAAAATCTTCTTCATTTAAAGATCTAATAGTTTGGCAAAAAGCTCATCAATGGGTATTGGAAATTTACCATTTAACTAAAATTTTCCCTAGAGAAGAGTTATTTGGAATTACTTCTCAATTACGACGAGCTGCAGTATCAATCACAGCTAACATAGTCGAAGGTTTTAAAAGAACTTCCAGGCTTGAGAAAGCAAGATTTTTTAATATAGCACAAAGTCCTCTTGAGGAGTGTAGATATTATTTAATATTAGTAAATGATTTAAGGCTCTGTTTCTGCAAACATTTGGAAGAGAAATTAGAAATTATAAGTAAAATGCTAGAGAAATATTATTCACGCATTGTGAATTCAGGATGGTTATGAAATTATTTCTGACTTCTGACTTCTGTATTCTGAATTCAAAAATGCATAAAGTCGATAGCAGGTAAAATTATGTTCGATTTCTGGGTCATTATTGTGAAGTCGTTGATTATGGTGGCGTTTTTAATGACTGCTGCAGCTTACATGACTTATTTAGAAAGAATTTTATTAGCTAGGATGCAGTTGAGGTTGGGCCCAACAAGAGTAGGTCCTTTGGGATTGCTTCAGCCACTAGCAGATGGTATTAAACTGCTGACGAAAGAAAATTTTCAACCAGCAGGAGTTGAAACCTTCGTCTTCTGGTTAGCGCCTGGAATTTCACTTTTTTGTGCATTGTTTGCCTTCGTTTTGATTCCTTTCGGTGATCCCATTGAAATTTGGGGACATAAAGTTAATCTCTGGATCGCTGATGTCAATGCAGGAATACTATTCTTATTAGCATTTTCTTCTTTGGCTGTTTATGGAGTGGTTCTTTCCGGTTGGGCATCTAACAACAGATACTCATTGCTTGGAGGCCTAAGAGGTACCGCCCAAATGATCAGCTACGAAATCCCCATGGGCTTATCATTGTTGACAGTAGCTTTACAAGCAGGAACCTTAAGTCTACCAGAAATTGTGAATGCGCAAAGAGAACATTGGTTTATCTGGACTAATCCACTCGCTTTCATCATCTACCTCATTACGGCATTTGCTGAAACCAATCGCGCACCCTTCGACCTCCCTGAAGCAGAACATGAATTGACCGCCGGCTATCACACAGAATACGGTGGAATGAAATTCGCAATGTTCTTCATCGCTGAATATGTCAATATCCTCGCTGTGGCCGCTATATCTGTAACACTGTTCTTAGGAGGCTGGTTGGGCCCATGGGATATTCCCATCGTTTGGTTCCTCCTAAAAGTTGCTGTATTTGTATTTTTCTTTATCTGGGTCCGCGCCACCATAGCTCGCTTCCGCTACGACCAACTCATGAGCTTTGGATGGAAAGTCTTACTCCCCCTCGCGACCCTTAACCTAATCCTGACAGGGTATTTTACTTTGGTGTGGAAATGAAAGATACTTTGAATAAAATCTGGGCAACGCTCTACGGCCTTTTTATCGTACTCAAATATGCTTTCAAAAAGCCCACAACTTTGAGATATCCTGAAGAAAAAAGAGTACTTCCACCTCGTTCCAGAGGACGCCATTACCTTACAAAATGGGAAGATGGACTTGAACGATGCGTAGGGTGTGAACTGTGTGCCATTGTTTGCCCATCCCAAGCGATCTATGTAAAAGCCGCTCAAAATACACCTGATGATATCCACTCCCACGGAGAAAAGTATGCTTCTGACTTCCAAATCAACATGCTCAGATGCATCTACTGCGGATACTGTGAAGAGGCTTGCCCAACAGGAGCGATTATTTTAAGTAATGAATATGAACTTTCCGGCTACTCTCGCGAATCTTTGATATTCACAAAAGAACAGCTGACAGAAAAATTTCCTGGCGAGTCAGGACGTGATCCAAGGAGGGAGATCTAATGCCCGAATTATCTCCCACCCTAATTCAATGGATACTTGGAATTATTTTAGTTATTTCATCCATCGGAGTCATCCTCGCTAAAAAACCAGTTCACTCCAGCTTGTTTTTTCTACTAACTCTGATGACATTGGCAGCCACGTATCTTCAACTTTCTGCGTCATTCATTTCTGTAATGCAAATTATTGTTTATGCCGGAGCAATCCTAGTTATCTTTGTGTTTGTTGTCGTACTCTTTCAAGATGCTTATCTTCATATTGAAGAATACGAATCCAAAAGCTACTCTCCCTTTCTTTATTTTGCTGCAGCAGCTTTTGTACTAACTCTCATTCTGGTTGGGAGGCATTTTTTACAATTTAAACTTCTCAATAACCAATTGCCGCAAGGCTACGGAACTGTAGAATCTTTAGGAAAAACTCTTTATCTCGACTTTTTCTTTCCTTTTGAAGCAGTAATCCTACTTTTCTTAGTGGCATTAGTTGGAGCACTCTATATCGGTAGAAAAATCAGGCCCAAAACAATAAATGAGCTAACTCCAGAAGATAAAGCCGTGTATGAGGCTCAAAAAAATGTAATGGAAGATAAAAGGTACTAAACTATGGATATCCCTTTAATCATTTTTTTTAGTATGGCTATGTTTGCCATAGGGATTGTCGGGGTTCTTATTAAACGCAATCCTCTAATCTTTTTCCTATCCATTGAACTTATGTTAAATGCTTCCAATCTTTTGTTTGTTGCATTTTCAAACCACTGGGGAAATGAAATCGGCCTAGTTTGGGTATTCTTTGTACTAGTTGTAGCAGCGGCTGAAGCAGCCGTGGGATTAGCCATCATTATCAACCTATTCCGGGCTAAGCAGGTAGTTGATGTGGATCAATACGATGAGTTGAGAGGATAAAATGGAAAAAGCTGTTTATATCGGATTATTTTTGCCTCTTCTCAGCTTTTTGTTTCTTGTGGCAACATCTAATAAGATTAGCAGATTGTGGACTGGGATTGTCGGATGCACTTCAATCTTTATCTCATTTATTTGCTTTGCCAGCATCCTCTATCACTACACCTGGAATGATCTTCCACCACAAATTTTTACACTTTATAAATGGATTCCCTACCCAGAAATCAATGCCGACTTCAACCTGAGAATTGATCCGCTCTCATTACTCATGACAATGATTATAACTGGCGTTGGATTCCTTATCCATGTTTACTCCAATGGCTACATGGACCACGATAAAGATTATGCAAGATTCTTCGCATGCTTGAACTTTTTCGTTTTTGCCATGCTTCTCCTAGTTCTCGCAGGAAACCTCCTGTTATTATTCATGGGTTGGGAATTGGTAGGTCTGGCTTCCTATCTTCTCATTGGATTCTGGTATCACAAATATTCCGCTGCCGAGGCTGCGACAAAAGCTTTCGTGGTTAACAGAATAGGGGATGCAGGATTTTTGTTAGGATTATTACTGACCTTCACACTATTTGGGACCAGCGACTATGAAGAAATATTCCAAAAAGTAGGACAAGGATTTGCGATTGGAGCACCCATTCTTGGACTTCTGACCCTGCTATACTTTGTGGGATCTGTAGGGAAATCAGCACAACTTCCCCTCCACACCTGGTTACCTGATGCCATGGAAGGCCCGACACCTGTCTCAGCGTTAATCCATGCAGCTACCATGGTAACCGCAGGAGTCTATTTAGTCGTTAGAATGCACCCCGTTTTTTCTATGGCTCCCACCACCCTTCATCTCGTTGGAGCTATTGGCGGAGCAACATCACTTTTTGCAGCACTATGCGCTACAGCACAAACTGACTTAAAACGTGTTCTCGCTTATTCAACCGTAAGTCAACTTGGTCTGATGTTCCTTGCAGCTGGCGTAGGCGCTTATTACGCTGCCATGTTCCACTTAACTACCCACGCATTTGTCAAAGGCTTATTGTTCCTCTCCGCTGGTAACGTCGTTCACATGATGCACGATGAAACTGAAATGGGAAAAATGGGAGGACTTGCAAAAATCTTTACCAAAACGCACTGGCTGTTCCTTATTGGAGCCCTCGCGCTCTCCGGAGTTCCTCCACTAGCTGCCTTCTTCAGTAAAGATTTAATCCTGGAACAAGATTACGAAACAGGATTTAAAACATTTTTCTACGTTGGACTTGCAGCATCAATCCTAACCGCATTCTACATGACCAGAGCCTATTTCTTGACATTCTGGGGTAAACCGAATCTCGATGAAAAACATTTCAATGCTCTTAGAGAAGCTCCAAATGTCATGCTAATCCCAGTCTCAATTTTAGGGTTACTCTCCATCATTGGTGGGGCCCTAGGATTCTGCTTCAACTGTAATACAACTATACTTGAAAGCTTTTTAAGTGAGGCTGGAGTTAAATTGGCTGTGCCAGAAGAATGGGGCTGGGCTTTTATCTTTGGTAAAGAAACCTTAATTTCTATCGCTGGAGCATTTTTAGGGGTCGGTGCTGCCGCTTATCTCTACACAAAATATAAAGATCAACTTGGTCAAAATATTCAGTTGTTCAAAAAATCTTTCTATGTTGATGAAATTTACGATACCCTATTTACCAAACCTTTAAAAGCAATGTCGAAATTTATTGATGATGTCATTGAACCCTACGTTTTCCAAGGTTCGATTGATTTTGTAACTGGCCTTACACAGAGAATCGCTAAAGGATTACAACAAATCCAAAATGGTGAAATTAGGTCCTACGTCGCATGGATGGTTTTAGGATCTGTGCTATTGCTAGCATATTTTGTACTTTGAGGATGACATGCCCAAACTGATGATACTCTTTCTTATTCCACTAGTCTCAGCACTATTCGTTGCGTTGCAACCCTTTCTTAAAGACAGCAAAAACTTCAAAGGATTAGCCTTTCTATTAAGTTTGCTACCCCTTTTATTTCTAATTGTCGGCAACTTAAAATGGCTTGGATCTACCGTTAATTACCCATGGCTCTCTCCTCTATCAATTAATTTCAATTTAGGTGTTGACCCACTTTCACTGTTATTTCTTTTCCTTACTGCGATTATTATTCCTATCGTCATACTGTCCGTAGACCGAACAAGATTGACCCATCCGAATGCCTTTTATGCCTTAGTCTTATTACTACAAGGACTACTAATAGGATTCTTCACTGCAAAAGATTTAGTTGTATTTACAGTTTTTTATGAAGCAATGCTTTTACCTCTTTATTTCATCATCAACATCTGGGGTGGCCCACAACGGCAAGAAGCATCACTCAAGTTTTTGATCTACATGATTGCTGGTTCTGCCCTCATGATCGCTGCAATACTTTTTGCATACCTAGCTGCAGGTTCATTTAATATAGAAGAACTCTCTAAAGTTGCTGCAAATTCCCCCTATGTCTATTGGATGGCTGGAATCTTCCTCCTCGCTTTTGCAGTTAAAACTCCACTTTTCCCATTTCACGGATGGCTGCCAGATGCTTACTACCAAGCTCCTGTGCCTGGAACAATTCTCTTATCCGCACTTTTGTCCAAGGCAGGGATTTATGGAATTCTTAGAGTTGTTTTAGAACTATTTCCCAAAGTTATTGTTGAATGGAGTCTCATTCTCATTGTATTAGCAATTATCGGAGTGTTTTATGCAGGATTTGCGGCTTGGATGCAAAATGATGTGAAAAAATTGATCGCGTACTCCAGCCTTTCCCACGTCAATTTGATCCTATTAGGCCTATTCACATGGAAAGATCCAGCCCATGCTGGAGCAATCTTGCAAGCGTTGAATCACGGAGTAACTATCACCGGTTTATTCCTTGTTGCTGGATGGCTTGCGAATAAGCTTGGCACCACCTCCATCAATGCTGCTAGCGGACTTGCAAAGTATGTACCCAAATTATGCTGGCTGACCTTCCTTTTCTTCCTTTCAAATGTCGCATTACCTAGTACAAATAACTTTGTCGGCGAAGTCATGATCTTTTTAGGCCTATTCAAACAACATCCTATTGCAGCAGCAATTCTATCACTCTCCGTTGTGCTTTCAGTGATGTATATGCTGCGATGGATACAGAAAATGTATTTTGGTCCTGCTAGCACGTCACAAAGCTCAATTAAAGATATCGGATTAAAAGAAATTGGCCTGGCTTTGCCATTGATTGCTTTGATTTTTTGGATTGGTCTTTACCCCGCACCAGTTTTAGAACTTGTTAAACCCGCTGCAGATAAAATCGCAGTTGAAGCAAATACGGATGCAAATAGATGAACAGTTCCCTAACTTTACACGACTTCGCAGCCCTAAGTCCCATGCTTATATTACTTGTGGGAGCCTTGATTCTCTTGCTTGTTGAAAGTTTTTTTGAAGCGTTCTCAAAAAAAAATGCAATCTATATCGCTTTAGCAACCTTGCTTATAGGATTATATGCGTCATTTGTTTTTCCTGAATCAACAAATCCCTTACTTACTTCATGGCTGCGCTTTGATTCTTTAGCACACTATTTTAGTATCCTCTTCATTTCAATCGGCATTGGAGCTTCACTACTTGGATCTTCATTTTTTAGTGATAAAGACAATTCGGAAGGAGAATTTTATTTTCTGCTGCTTTCTGCAATCATTGGATTATTGCTAGTTGCATCCTCAGAGGACTTTTTAACCCTTTTTATAGGCCTCGAAACACTATCAGTAGCTTCCTATGTTTTATGCAGCTATATGAAGAAATGGAGCATCGCACACGAAAGCGCTATCAAATATTTTTTGACCGGATCGTTAGGAACTGCACTACTCCTATATGGAATAGCTTTAATTTACGGTGCAATAGGGACAACAAGTTTTGCACATCTTTTAGAGGGGTATAAAAACATTATTGGTAATGCTGAAAATGCCCTATTTTTAAGCGGAATAGCATTGGTCACAGTGGGCTTAGCTTTCAAGGCAGCTATCGTTCCATTCCATGTTTGGGCGCCTGATGTTTATGAAGGAGCTTCCAACCCAGTGACAGCTTTTATGTCTGTAGGTACAAAAGCAGGAGCTTTTGCGGCCTTCATGTTGATTTTCTTAATTGCCTTACCACAATTTAATCCATTATGGAATCATGCTGCTGAGCTTTTAGCATATCCAACTTTGATCTTTGCTAATTATGTAGCTTTAAGGCAAACGCATTTAAGAAGGTTTTTTGCATATTCAGGAATTTCGCACGCAGGCTTTATGCTAATACCTTTAGCTGCAGGAACTACTGATGCGATACCCGCATTATTGTTTTATTTGGTTGTTTACACAGCTGCAACATTAGGGGCATTTGCAGTGATGGCTTATCTTGATAAAAAGGAGATGGGGGTAACGATCAAAGACTTGAATGGATTATTCAAGACATCTCCTTGGCTTGCTGTAATCATGACCCTCAGTTTGTTAACATTAGCTGGAATACCACCCACAGCAGGATTTTTGGCAAAATTTTATATTTTCAAGGTTGCATTCCAAGCTGGATATTACGGATTGGTTATTGTTGGCTTGCTTACAACAATCCTGTCGGCATACTACTATTTACGCATCATATCCGGTATGTTTGTAGGCTCTGCCGAAACCGTTCCGGTAAAAACCTATCCTGCAGCTGTAGTTGGAGTGCTCTCCCTAGCGGCTATCACTCTCTTATCTCTCTACCCTGACTCCATCCTCGCCCTCATTAGGCATTGACAACGCTGCGTGAAGCACCCTGGAGTGCTGTGCCCAATGGCACAGCTCTTGCAACGCTTTAACCCAAAAACGCCCAAGCATCCTAGTAGTCCTTTGGCCCTACTAAACGAACCTCTACTAAGAGCTGTGCCACATAGGGCACAGCACTCCAGGGCGCTACGCGCAAGAATCAGCTTTTTTTTGACAATAAAAATATCGTTATGATATCATATTGATATCCTTCCACAGGAGCAATATAATGCGTAAAGCTCAAACAAAAAACATACTTATTCGAAATATTCCAATAGATGTTTATGAAAAATTGGAACTCTCAGCTAAAGATCACCATAGAAGCAAAAATCAAGAAGCAATTGTTTTGCTATCCGAAGGTTTAAACAAACCCAAAACTTCTTTTGATAAGCCTCAGCCTTTTAAATGGCCAAGGAAACTTAAATCCAAATTTATCTTAGATTCAATTGATGAAGGGCGTCCATGATAGTTGCCGACACTTGCATTATCGTTTATTTATTCAACGAGAGCGAATTTACAGAAGCTGCTTCAGAACTTTTCGACAAAGAGCCTAATTGGATAATCCCAACTTTATGGAAGGAAGAATATGCCAATGTCATTTTGAAACAAGCAAAGCAGTTAAAAGTTAAGGATTCCGTAGTTTTGAATAATCTTAAGATAACAATGGAGGCTCTTCAATCAGTTGAAACATACGTGAGTGTTTACAATGCTCTTGAAGTAGCATTAAAATATGATATAAGTGTTTATGACGCTCATTTTTTAGCATTAGCCATCGAGAACAAAATAAAACTCGTCACCGAAGACCGCGAACTTATCAAAAAATGCCCCAAAATAGCCTTCTCCATCAAAGAATACCTTAAAGCCTAAAAACCCTTTTTCTCGCGCGCGCCCTGGAGTTCTCTTCAAGGGTTTACTACACTGACTTCGTAGCATTTCCTGCAAAGCGTTTACTACACTAACTTCGTAGCGTTTTCGCTTCGCAAAAACGCTACGAAGTCAGTGCGATAAACGCTTTGCGGAGATGCTACGAAGTTAATAGTATAAACGCATTGTGCTAGCTCGCAATTTCTGACTATTGCACAGTATTCTTAGCGGAGATTTCGCGCCATTTTTTTACGATTTGGGCTGCCATTGGTGCGGTTTCTTTTCCGTAGCCTCCAAACTTTACATATACCACAACAACCAACTCAGGATCTGAATAAACCTTTTTATTAATCAAACCATTCGTCACATCTTTTTTAAACGATATGCCGCCAAACCATACATGCTTATACATCGTTGTTCCACGGTCTGAATCTAAATCCAAACGCTCCATGGACTCAGCCGTTGAAGTCTTTCCTACCATTTGATTTTTAAGCTCAACATAATCGCTTATCGCTTCTGGATGGTTCTTGTAAAATCTCGACAATCCTATCAAACTCTCATGCTGCGTTCTCAATACCACCCTATGCATCCCTTCCAACAAAATCCTACGAATAATATCAGGCATAAAAACTTGACCGATCACAACCGGATCAACCAAATCAACTGAATTCTCATTCGTTCCATTTTCAGCTCCTTTAAATGTAGACGCCAATGGATCCCTATCCAAATTCTTTCCCGCCTTCAAGCAAACAATTTGGGGTTTTAATATCTTTCCGCCATTCGCTATTGCAGAAAGCATGACGGCTGTCTGTAGCGGTGTAACAACCAGTGTGTGCTGACCAATCGCTGTAGCATAGAGCCCAGTCTTATTTGTCTCTAAATCTGTTGGCATTTTTCCTGGAATCTCAGCAGGCAAGTCTATCCCAGTCTTCCTACCATATCCAAACAATTCCGCAGCTCTCACCATATCGTTGGGATCTTCTAAAACTTCTGCTGCAACTAACGAAAAGTATGGATTACTGGACGTTTCAATGGCTTTCAACAAGTCCAATCTTCCAAAATTATTGGAACTGCTTCTTGGAATTCTTCCTCCTTTATATAACTGCGGAATCGGTTTTCCATCTTCTGTCATCCCAACAAAAATGGTATTGCCCTTCTTAAAGATTTGGTCCACCATGACTAATGGATTTAAATCGGCTGGGGTCAAGTTACGATTAGGATTCTGCGGATACAATTGCACCATTGCCTCATAAGCAGGAATTAATTTGAAAATTGATCCCTGAGTCGTTGCTTGCCTATAAGCATGCGACCTTCCGTAGCCGAATCCATACGCGGGATAAAATGCTGTTGCCAAATGTTTTTCGAGAGACAATTTTTTCGCATTGCGCAAGTTTCTATAATTCCCAAGCAAAGGACGATTGAGTTCATTATAGCCCCTTAAAGTCTTTAAATAGTTCTCTCGATAGAGAGGTGAAATTTCTTTTACATGCTTTTGAAGGGTCAAATAGGCATGGCGCCAGGGTAAAGCTGCATGAGCACCTTCCAAAAGTTCGTTGTGCCAGTTTTTAAAAAATGAAAGGTAATCTTCCAAGTCTTCAACATCCCGACTTTCTCCAGTTAAGAATGCCTCCATCAAATTCCACTGATGCATATTCCAGAAGTCATCAAACATCTGTCCTTCTTCATAATCTAAGTAGTCAATGTAAGGTTTTTGATAAAGATGCTGCTGCTTCTCCTCTTGCCTTTTCTGTTTTAAGAAATCCTTCTCGTTTTTTTGTCGCCAATCCTTAAAAACAATGTCCTTAAAGAGTTCTTTGGCAGCAGGTTTTATGACACTTTCCAAATTAGCAAAGGCAGTTGAACAATCGTGATAAGATGAAAAATCCTGTTTTCCGCAATGTTGAATGAGCTCCTGTGTAAATAAATCATCCCTCACAGCCATTCTACAAATATCGAATAAAAGGACTTTGTCGTGATTGAGTGGAATGTCATGTACATACTTATCAATTTTCTTTTTTAGCTCTAGGACCCTTGAATAGACATCTGCAGGCATCGTGTCTAACTTGATTTTGGCTATGCTGGAATTTTGGTAAGACACATGGGGATCTACAGAATACAAAGCATTTATTAAAGGATAGATTGAAGCTGCTCGTGTTATGCGCATCATCTCGTGAACAGCTGATTGAACCGCAATCGCATTTTCAATATTTCCAATTCTTTTTAACGAAATTCGAACACGATTGCTTGGCGGCAAAATTAAGTCGAGATAATTATCCCAGGTAATTAGGATAGCATTTTCAGTCCACATTTGAGTTTTCGATTCATACGATTCCTTCTCTAATGGACGTTGTTGGTTCCAAAGTTCCGCTAAATAAGGTTCATTTTCAAACCAGCGTTGTATATTGCTTTTCTTTTGCCTGTCCTGCTCTAGGTTTCCCGATAGTATAAAGTCATTGGGGTCTATCCTAGGGTAGGATGCCAAAGCATAAACTTCACCTGTATTAGGGTTCATGGCTACAATTGCACCCCCTTTGATCCATGGCTCCCGTGGATGCAGTGTCAATTGCTTATAAGCATCCGGACCAGAAATCTTTGTTTCACGGAGTCCCTCATTTTGTGCTAAAAGTTGCTCTGCATATTCCTGCAGCTCAGAAGAAATCGTTAATAGTAGCCTTTTGCCTGGCAATGGAGTTCTTCCTTCCGGGAGCTCTGCCAAAAAATTTCCTTTGGCATCGGAGTAGAACATCCTTTTTCCTTGGAAGCCTCTCAAATCTTGTTCAAACCGAGACTCAATCCCTGCCTTGCCCACATGGTCATGAATTGTATAAGCCATCTCTTCAAGATTTGATAATCGATCATAAGCCTGTTCGGGAGATCTTATGCCAAATGGTATAGGGGGATCATCCCCATTTTGCAATTCGGAAAAATAGCCATTGAGCTGCTGGATCTCTCCTAAAATTCTTTCATATTCCTCACGGTTAATCGCTCCCATGTAACCAATTATATCCCCTGCAACTTTGTTCAAAGGATAATGGCGGCGTGTCAGCTGCTGGACATGGATCCCTAACCAATCCTTTTCTAACATTTTCAGACGGTAGTACTCTTTTTCTGAAATATCCTCTTTAAGAATGTAGGGGATGCTGTAGTAAAGTGCAGCTTTGGAGTAAATCAGGTCTTCCACTCTTTCTGGATCAAGGTGTAGCTCTTCTGCAATAAGACTTGAAAGTTTTTTAATATATTCTTTTCGAACAAACTTGCGCACTTTTTTGCCGTTCTCATCAATCTCATAACGTACGCTAGGAATGGATTTTAATTCGGAATAAAGAAATGCGGCTTGATAATGGATTTGGTTAATGGCTAAAGGAATATTGAACCGATCTCTTATGGTCGCTCTTTTTGAAGGCTCAATGATAGTTTTTTTCTGCGGACGTCGTGACTCTTCAAGCCGTTCTTCATATTGAACGACAGAAAGATGCCAAATCCGAATGATAATCAGAAGCAAAGCCAACAGGATTACATTTAAAACCCTATTAACTTTTTGCGAAACGTCTTGACCCTGATCCCTTGACATGGCCCCAATACTTTTATCTGGATGCCATTATGATAGATTCTTAAATATTAAACGCAAGATAAAGGAAGTCTGAATTCAGAATACAGAATTCAGAAGAAAAATCTTCCGACTTCTGTTTTCTGACTTCTGAATTCTTATAAAAGCTCGACTAATTTAACGGTATCGCTCTGATCATAGGTAATCCTAATCACGTAGAACTCTTTTTCGTTTTGACAAGCTTCAATTGGAGTTCCAAGCACTTCCCAAAGTCCGCAGGTACTGACATCCAAAACCCCATGCATAAAGGCTCTCGCAGCAGATCCTCTAGGTTTTTGGAATTGATACACTTCAACAAGTTCATTGCATTCATTATACTCAGAACTTATTACCATCGGACCTGTTGCCAAAATCTGAGCACGAGTTCTTGCTCCTTGAACTTTTTCAATGCTTGTTCCATCTTTTTTTGCTGCCATCACAACAGAACATGATGTCAATGTGGAAATTGCCAAAATTGCTAAAATGATGTTTTTCATTTTCAATCCTTATTAAATATTTTCATTTTCAAGAGAGATATTCTCTGAAACTTTAGTGAAAAATTTCTCGTAGAAATCTTTATTATCTTCATTCTTAAGATCTAATCTTAAGAAATGCCTATCATATATTGTGTTTGATCTCGTTCTATTTAATTAAATATCAAACAATTATAACGTTGTTAGCTAATTTATTCCACCTGAATAAATTCTTAACTATCCAAGAAAACATTTTTATTTGCGCTTTCAATCAGATCAGGTTATCCTGGCTCAGAGGACGAGAACTATGAATTTTTGGGATTCATTCAAAAGTTTTTTCAAAGAAAGAGTTTGGGGACAAATATTTCCGCGCCTTGTTTTTTTGGGACTTGTTGCTTTTTTGGCCTTTAGCACCCTTAAAAGTTGTCTTTTCCCCCCACCAGGTGTAATGGACCGCATTTACCGCATCGCCAGAGACCCAGCCTGGGCTGGTCTTGCAATTCGAGGAAGAGAATCAAATCTTCTTGGTTTTTCCGATCGACTTCTTGATGACATCGCCCGAAAGAAGGGTTTCCGCATAGAGTTTTACTCTTCACCAACTAATAATCTAGTCCAAGGTCTACATGACGATATCTTCGATGCCATTTTTACTGACTTGCCTCCCGATAGAGCTAATAAAGAGATTTTTATTTTTTCTGATCCCTTTTATCCTTTAGGTCCCGTTTTAGTCGTAGATAACAACGCCACTCAAGAACACTTAGAAGACTTTGCCGGAAAAACAATTGGCATCTACCGTAACTCAAGACTCCTAATTCAAGGAAAGATCCCAAAAAATATTTTGGTCTATCCCTACGATAGTATAAATGTCGCCATCGATGATCTTTTAAGAGATCGTATCGACGCTGTCATTATGGATTTCTTTTATGCTTATGCCTTTCAAAGTGGATTCTACAGTGGCAAAATTAAGGTCATCCCACACGTTTTAACCAATGAGGCTCTCCGCCTTGTCGCTGTAAAAAATGATAACATGGAACATTTGATAGAAGCATTTAATCAAGGCCTTAAACAAGATAAAATTGACGGAACATACTACAGCCTGCTAAAGAATTTTAATCTCCCCAACATTGATACTGAAGAAGGTATTCCCGTTGAACAATCCACAAATTCAGACTAACAGTTTCTTCACTCGCAATCGGATATTTCAAAAAATTGTTATCCTCACGTTTATTGTTTTTTTTGGTATGCTTGCCATGTCAGTGATTGTCGCCTACAGCAGGACCTCCGGTAACACAGGACTTGATATGGCAAAAATGCAACAAATGCGATCAGGACAGGAACTTCAATAATGGCTCTATTTTGGTCGATGTTACCCATCTACATTCTCGGCAATCTTCATTGTCTTGGAATGTGTGGACCTCTCGCCATGATGATCGGCCGCCATCAATACCGTTTCTTATACATTTTAGGAAGAATCACTTCTTTCACAATGGCTGGAATGATTGCAGGAGAGGCAGGGGCTATTTTGTCAGTCATACTCAAAAACCACCATTTTGGAGCATTCTTAAGCTTCATTTTTGGAACAATTTTTTTGACAATTGGATTAACTAATCTTTGCGGATGGCATTTTCCCGTAGGGAGGCCCATTGCTAAACTACTTGAACCTTTCAACAAAACACTAGGAATGCTCATGTTGAAGGATGAACCCTTACCCACATTTCTATTTGGATTTTTTACTGTTTTTTTGCCCTGTGGACAAACTTTGCTTGTTTTTTCGGCGTGTGCACTATCCGGCAGCCTTGTCGTAGGATTTTGGAATGGATTTGCATTCGCTTTGATCACTACTCCGTCGTTATGGATCTCTATGCAGGCACATAATTGGCTCAACTTTGCCAAAAAATATTATCAAAAAATCCTTGGATTTGCTGCTTTGGCTGTAGGTACACTCACAGTGTGCCGTGGCTTAGCTGACTTGGAATGGATACCCCATTTAGTTATTTCTGAACACTATCACATGGTAATCTACTAATATGAACAAAGAACCGATCGGACTTTATATTTTTCGCATCCTTTGTGCCATAGGTCTTTTTGCCTTTATGGCGATGCTGTACTGGTCTTCTCTTCTTCTTGAGGAGGATATGCTCAATGTAAAAAAGGAGCTCACTCAAATAAAAAATACATTGCAGGACATCTCTCGAAAAGGTATTGCGGTTCAAAATCAGGGTTCAACACAACAAAATGAAAAAGGTGTATCAACAATAACACGTAAATGGGATCCCAAATTTCCAAATATTTTGTCCGACGACCCATTTTATGAAATTACTTTACCAAAACTTTTAGGAGTTAATTTTGTTCCTTCAGGAACCCGTCAAGCAGATAGCTTAGGTCGTCCAGAAAATCTCCACCCTTTTAGTAACTGGGCTGAAATTGCAACTTGGCAACGCTTATGCGGTATAACCTGTGCTCAGCAAAAATTCGGGATCTATGAAACTCTATCCCCAGATATGGCTATCAAAATGGAAGCGCGTCCTATCCCAGGCACTGAGGCAAGTGAATTTTGGATCCACCTCAGAGAAAATGTCTACTGGGCTCCTTTAAGCCAAGACTGGTTTAGTAATGAAATTACCTTAGCTCCCCACTTTTTTGAAAAACATCCCGTCACTGCTTACGACTTCAAATTCTATTATGACGCCATTATGAATCCACATAACCAAATGCCAGGAGCTATAGCTACAAGAATTTACCTGTCAGACATTAAAGAAGTTGTGGTTGTCGATGACCTTACATTTATTGTGCGTTGGAAAACAGAAAAAGTGAAAGGTCCAGAGGGTAAAGAAATTGATAAAATAAAGTACATCGCTAAAGGCTGGACTGGAGGATTTACTCCACTCCCAAGATTTGTTTATCAATATCTTCCCGATGGTTCAAAAATTGTTGAAGAGGATACTGCTCCCGACTTTTACCGTACAGATTCAGTATGGGCGCAACAATTCTCTCAACACTGGGCAAAGAACATCATTGTTAGCTGCGGTCCCTACCTCTTCAACGGAATGAACGAGCATGGAATTAGTTTCAAACGCAATCCTGATTACTATTTCCCACTAGCAGCTTTGGTAGATGGGATTGAAATCCAGTTTAAAGATTCTGTAGATGCGATGTGGCAAAATTTTATGGAAGTAAAGTCCGACACCTACACTTTACCCGCTGACAAAATTGTTGACTTCGAAAACTTTTTACAAACTCCAACCTATAAAAAGCAGGTAGAACAAAATTTAGCTATACACCGACTGGACTATGTTGGAAGAGTTTACCTATATATCGGTTGGAATTTTATGCGTCCCTATTTCAGTACAGCTAAAGCACGACAAGCAATGACGATGGCGATCAACCGCGACAGGATTATTAAACAAAATCTCAATGGGATGGGCATTCCCATTCACGGAACTTTCTATGTTTACTCGCCGTCCTCAGATCCCTTTTTAAAGCCTTGGCCTTTTGATCCAGAAAGAGCAAAAAGACTTTTACAAGAAGAAGGGTGGTATGATTCAGATGGCGATGGGATCATTGACAAGGAAATTGATGGAAAACGGGTACCATTTAAATTTACCCTTACCTATTTTGTAAAGAATCCTATCGCAAAATCGATTGCTGAATACGTTTCCACAGCACTAAAAGAGATTGGTGTAGGTTGTACAATACGCGGTGTTGATGTGGCTGATCTCTCTGCTATCTTTGATGATAGAAACTTTGATGCCCTTATGATGGGTTGGGCGCTTTCTACCCCGCCAGAGAACCCAAGGCAATTGTGGTATTCTTCTGGTGCAAAAGAAAAAGGTTCCTCAAACTTTGTAGGATTTGTCAATAAAGAAGCTGATGAAATCATCGATGCCCTCGATTACGAATATGATCAGGCTGCAAGAATAAAGCTTTACCATCGTTTTGACCAGATTATCAATGAAGAACAACCCTATACCTTTTTGTACACACCAAAATCTGCATTCTTATATCGAGACTATGTCCAAAATGTATTCTTGCCGATAGAACGACAAGACTTAATACCAGGTGCAAATGTTGCAGAACCTGACCCTACAGTTTTCTGGTTAAGACAAAGGGAGAAATAGAATATGTGCAGTCCAGTAGCAGCTAATTTAGATGTAAAATCTGACGGTTCAAAAATTCCTTCTCGTGTAGAAATGGGAAAAGAAAAACGTCCTGAAGATTATGAAAGTTTAGCTAAAATTTGTTTTGAAAATTCTATTTGTGATCATAGTGTACAACATAGTTTGCATAGAGAAAGCGGCTCATCGAATTTAGAAGCAAATCTAAAAAAACGGCTTAGCATAGCTAAGGAAGCGTTATGTTATAATCAAGAATTACAAACACAATTATGGAATGCCTCAAAATTCCATGATTTGTCCTTATGGAAAGAGGAAATTGATAGAGCCTTATCCCAAGGCGCTGACATCAATATCTGCGATGAACAAGGAAGTTATCTTATCAATTATTTCTCTGATGATCCACAAAGGGTAAACTTTCTTCTTTGTAAGGGGACTGATCCTTTTTTGCATAATGGGAGAGGCAATAATTTATTCTTTAATATCGATAGAATTGCTGTCTTGACCGTAGTATTTTCTCATAATGCAAATTGCATTAAAGAAATTTTGAGCCTAAGGGATACACAAGGGGATACGGTTTTTACAGCATACATAAAAAAGAAGCTCTCCACAATAACAAGAGAAGAGATTGAATTTTTTCTCTCAAAAGGTTTCGAAATCCATGCCCCTATACCTACTCCTGAGTACATTGAATCGATTGTTCATTATTTAGCTAGAACTAAAGGAGGACACTCTGCCCTATGTATGATTTATAGCAAAGGTGCTGAAAAATTTCTTGATTCAAGAAATCAGACTGCACTAGATCTTGCAATCCAACACGACCAATGGGACAGTGCTTGTAGCTTAATTCGATACGGTTCACTTATCACACCAGAAAATTTTAAAAGCATCTGTAACCAATTTCCTCTTGATGAACCTTTGACAAAAGATTTCCATTTTCTTCTGGCTAAAGCTGTATTAAATTCTCCCGCTTTAAATTTCCCAAAATACCATTGGTCAAGAGCCCATTTTGCAGCACGTTGTAATATTTGGACAGCTACAATAAAACCTGATAATCCCAATAGCATTCAAGATCCTTTGCTACAAACACCCCTCCACATAGCTGCATACTATGGCAATTTTGCAAGCGTTTATTGTTTACTGGAAGCTGGAGCAGATCCAAATATAGAATCAAAAAGAGGTAAACCCTCAAGCCTTTCTGGACTTGCAGGTATCCCAAAACCGGTAGATGACCTTTTAATGATCTATAGAACCATTCGAGAGAAAGAAGAAAGAGCAACAAAAACGGTCCAATTATGCGAAAAGTACAGTAAGGACCAGCAAGATGATTATTCTATTGTAAAAAATATTGCTCATTCCCCCTAAACCTTGAAGTTAAATGGTTTGAGATAATTCTATCAATGAATATTACTTTTTCAGTATGAATGAAATCTGAGGGTACTTATGGAAATCTTAATTTACTTAGTTTTAAGCACGATTGCAGTCTTTGTGACTGCTCACATATTACCTGGAGTCAAAATTGACGATTGGGTCACAGCCCTTATTGTGGCAGTGGTGTTGGGTGTTGTCAATGCGATCATCCGACCTATTCTTCTAATTTTAACCCTACCGATCAATATCTTGACCCTCGGACTTTTCACCTTTATGATCATGGGCTTCCTAGTCCTACTTGTCAGTGCAATCGTTCCTGGCTTTCACGTTAATAACTTTTGGTGGGCAATCCTTTTTGCAATAGTGTTAGCGATTATCAACTGGTTCTTAAACTCTATTATTATTTAGAGGACATATGAAAAAAGTTATTCTTCTCATTCCTGTTCTTTTCATAGGCACTGCTCTTTTTGCAGATGAGAAAGAACCTGTCTGCGAAAAATGTCAAAGAATTCGCGCTTACAATGCAGCACACCCTGAAAACAACTACTTCTATTACGACGACTACCTCAAAGACCAAGAGAAAAAGCATGCAGCCCAAAACAAACCTGAAACAAAATCATCCACTAAAGATGTAGCCGATACCTCTAAGCCGGCCCCATCTCCAAAAAAATAACCACGGAGACAAGAAGACAGAAGTCAGAAGAAAGGACAATGGTCAATATATATGTGGATTAAAAATTGGCCATCAGTTCATCCTTCATCCTTCATCCTTCATCCTTCATCCTTCATCCTTCTGACTTCTGTCTTCTTGTTCTTCTCCATGCCCTCCATGTACTCCGTGGTTCACACTTTACTGCTCGTCTTGGCTCAAGGTATACCCTGGCTTGCCATCAAATGTGTAAAGGTTTTCCGTATGAATAAAGTCCACTCCAGCATTTGCTAAAATATCTAATAGCCTGACAATCTGCTGATGAGTCAACGTAGAACCCTTTGATGTATGTATAAATCGGCAACGCCACTGATCAGCACAAGTTGTTTCAGGCATTTTGTTCGGCCAAACTTTTACACCACGATTTGCAATCATTGTAAGTTTTAAATCATGCCCTTTTGCAGCATGTAAGCGTTTTTCCAAATGTTCAACATCCCCATCGAAATCGACAAATACATCTACTCCCACTAACGCCTTAGACTTCTTTTTGGGATGCAAGTTCACATCGGTATGAGATTGAAATCTCATTCCTGCATATTTCACAGGCTTTAAAGTTTCTGGTATCCTGCCCAAATTTTTGATGACCGCATCAGCAAACTCTTGAGTTCCAACTTTTACTTTGCTTGTCTTTTCTTTAAAAATGTCATACGTATGAATTCCCTCTTCCACAGTCTTTAACCAAGCATTGTGCACTAACGAAGCCGACTCAGACTGATCCAAATGTGCTAACATCATAACCCCCGCCAATAATAATCCCGACGGATTCGCTAAGTTCTGACCAGCCCTTCTAGGAGCAGACCCGTGGATCGCTTCAAACATTGAACTGTGCTCCCCAATATTTGCTGAGCCTGCCAAACCCACTGATCCCGCAATCTGAGCCGCTACATCCGACAAGATATCCCCGTATAAATTCGGCATCACAATAACGTCAAAAACATTAGGAGTATCAGCCAATTTCGCCGCACCGATGTCAACAATCCAATGCTCATTGACTATTTCAGGATACTCTTTTGCAATCTCATCAAAAATCCTGTGGAATAATCCATCCGTCATTTTTAAAATGTTATCTTTAGAAAAACAGGTCACTTTCTTTCTGCCATTAGCTTTAGCATACTCAAAAGCATATCGAATTATCTTTTCAGAACCCTGCTGTGTAATCATCTTTAATGCATGGACCGATCCCTGCGATTGACGATACTCCACACCCGTATATAGATCCTCTTCGTTCTCACGCACAATCACCACATCCATGCCTGGGTGCTTTGACTCAATAAACGGAGTATATGCTACACAAGGCCTTACATTCGCATACAGCCCCATGCTTGTACGTATCGTCACATTTAAGCTTTTAAACCCTCCTCCCTGAGGCGTAGTGATCGGAGCTTTCAAAAATGCTTTTGTATTCCTGATCAAATCCCATGAACTGGGATCAATGCCCGTTGGAATGCCCCTCAAATAAACTTTTTCACCCACATCGATCCTATGAATCTCCAGCGGAGCCCCAGCTGCGTTCAAAATTTTTAATGTCGCAGACATAATTTCAGGTCCAATGCCATCACCCTCTGCTACAGTAATAGGGATTTTTTTGCTGTTCATGGAAACCTCGGGGTATTTTTTTTCTAATGTTGAGGATAATAAGCCGATTAATTAAAATCTATGCAACAGCTCATAGATAATGGAAATTATGCAAGTCACTGATAGTCTGCGAGATTTATTACAAGATCTATTCCTTCAGGAAAGCATCTCCTTAAAATATTTTTTTGATAACCTCAATTTGCAATCCGCTGAAAAAATTTTGCAAACGATTTTGGAATGCAAAGGCATTGTATTTATTACCGGAATTGGAAAAAGCGGACATGTGGCCAAAAAAATTGCTGTGAGCATGACATCGACTGGGACCAGAGCGCTTTATATTTCTCCTGTAGATTCGCTCCATGGCGATATTGGACTCGTCACAAAAGATGACATTTTTATTTTTATCAGTAAGAGCGGCGAATCGGATGAGTTGCTCAACCTCATTCCTTTTATAAGGAATAAAGGATCCTCCTGCATTGCTATAGTCAGTGAAAGCAATAGCCGACTTAGCAAGGCTGTGGATTTAAGTATGACCCTTCCAATAGATAAAGAACTTTGTCCATTCGACTTAGCGCCAACAACTTCCACATCCATTCAAATGATTTTTGGAGATGTGCTCACAATTGCACTTATGCGCATTAAAAATTTCACCATCGATCAGTTTGCGACAAATCATCCCGGTGGAAAAATTGGAAAACGGATCACTTTAAGGGTTCGAGATTTGATGCGTTCCGGGGAAATGATCCCCCAGTGCTACCCTGAAAACGCCTTAAAAGATATTTTGGGAGAGCAGTCAAACAAACAAGCTGGATGTATTTTTGTCACAGATCATTCTGATATCTTAGTAGGGATTTTTACTGACGGAGATCTCAGACGTTCATTGCAAAAGCATGGAGCGAAAGCCTTAGATCTTCCCATGAAAGAACTTATGACAAAAAAACCACGCTCCACCAAACCCGATGTCTTCGCTTGGGATGCCATGAAATACATGGAAGCAGATCAAAAAAGGCCCATCACTGTTCTAGCAGTAGCTGATGATAATCACAAACTCGTCGGCTTCATCAAACTACACGATATCTTACAGTCCAACGTCTAAAAGCCTTTTCTCAACCACCAAGCACGGAGAATCAAGGAAGACAGAAGTCGGAAGTCAGAATATTGTATGCCCTGACATTGGTATTACAGCCCTGATACAGGAAAACACTTCAAATATTCTTCTGAATTCTGGATTCTGTCTTCTGAATTCTGACTCCCCCAAAAAATGCTAAAGTCGAGTCCGTGGTTCATTTAAGGTATTCCCTTAGTTCACTACATACCCTTTCCGTAAAATACACAAAAAACAAAGAATAACCTTCCAAACCATAAATCGTAGTCAGCTCATTATAAATCACAACCTTCTTCGGAACAGGATTTTTTAAACGCACTCCAATTCCATAAATATCCCCGCTGTCAATGTAATCCAAACTTTCAATAGATTCCAAAGGTACACTTAAAATTTCCTTTTTTCCCCTAATGTACGTAAGTTTCTCAACATCAACAATAAGACTATCAGGATTTACTTCTAATCTCGTCAATTTTCTGTAGGGGATCATTCCCATTAGTAAACAAAATATCCAAAATCCCAGTAGAGCGAAACCCCAGAAACTCAAAACATTTACCCCAAAAAAAATCCCTCCATAAATCAAAGGCAATGTTCCAATCGCCGCCCACAAGCTACCTTTCATTAACACTCGACGTTTAAGTTCAGGTCGAACACTTGAGAAGTATTTTTGGTTATCCATCGGTTCCTCTAGACTCAAAATCTTTGAAGTATATGATCATAAGGCTAACTCATATGCGAGAAATAAGATAGAAATCATGATGGAATCTCAGGCTGTTTCACCTTTGACTGGAGTTGATTACATACTCATTGTTGCTTTCTTGATCGGGTATTTTTTTATCACAATTGAACATTTGACGCATATCAACAAAGCTACAGTCGCTCTTCTGATGAGTGTTGTTTGCTGGGCAATTGTGTTTGCTTTTGGATCTGGATCTCATGATGAAGTCCATAAAGAATTTATCGAACATGTTTCCAATGCTTCCCAAGTTGTACTATTTCTTTTGGGAGCTCTCGGAATTGTAGAAATTATTAGCGCCCATCACGGTTTTGAGGTCATCACAAAGCTTATTCACGTTCATAACCCCAAAGGATTATTTTGGTTATTAGGAGTTGTCACCTTTTTTCTTTCCTCAGTGCTGGATAACCTGACAACGACAATTGTCATGGTTTCCCTTGCTCAAAAAATCGTCAAGAACGTTGAGCAAAGATTGCTCATTGGAAGCGGAATCGTCATTGCAGCAAATGCCGGAGGCGCATGGTCTCCTATCGGAGATGTCACAACAACCATGCTTTGGATTGGTGGAAACATTACAACTCTACCCACGATGCGTGACCTCTTCCTTCCAAGCGTTGTCTGTACCATTGCAGCATTTGCTTGCATGCACTTTTTGTTGCCAAATGAAAGAATTACTAAAGAGCTGCATGTGCCACATCACACAGGTGCCCACAAATATGGGTCCTATATCTTTTTCCTAGGTATTGGATCACTTATCTTTGTTCCAATCTTAAAATACTTCGCAGGACTTCCTCCATTTATGGGCGTGATGTTTGGATTAGGAGTAATGTGGTTAGTGACAGATCTTCTACATCGTTATCACGAGCATCGAACAAATCTTAGAATGCCAGCAGCACTGTCCAGAGCTGATCTTTCCAGCTGCCTATTCTTTTTGGGAATACTGCTAACAATTCAATCGTTGGAAACAGAAGGCATTCTTGCGAACCTTGCCAAGTTCTTGAATACATACATTGGCAATTCAAGTTTCATTGCTGTAGCGATCGGTATAATCTCGGCAATCATCGACAATGTACCGCTTGTTGCAGGGAGCATGGGTATGTATTCTCTAACACAATACCCTCCAGATTCATCTTTCTGGCAGCTTGTAGCTTATTGCGCAGGAACGGGTGGAAGCATGCTGATCATCGGCTCAGCAGCAGGCATAGCTTTCATGGGTATGGAAAAAGCCACCTTCAACTGGTACCTTAAAAAAGTCACTGTCCCCGCCGCCGTCGGCTACTTCGCTGGCGTCGCCGTCTACCTATTCATGTTCGGCTGGTAAAAAACACTTTATATCCAGTGCTATTTAGATTATTTTTTCTCATTGTGTTTTTCTTTTTCGTATTTGTCCCATTTTCCAAGCGCATCACTAGCTAGAATCCCAATTCCAGTATCCAGTAAATACATTCCCGATGTTTTACAGATCGGAATTGGAATAAAGAGAAGAAACAGACCACAGAGACTAAGAGTAACTCCCACCGTGACACTTATAGGAACGGAAAAGGATTCATCATCATCTTTTTTTTCTTTATCGTCTCCATGCTTTGCTTGATAAAGGTTATCGAAATATAAATCAGCTTCTAATGAAGAGTATGGAATATCTTGCTCTATGCAATTCACCATCCAGACAGCCCTGTGTTTATATTTCTTATCTATACGAGTGAATTCCTTTTTGATTTTCTTCAAATACTTGTCATCGATCTTTTTACCCTTTGCTTTGGCTTCTTTCTGAACTTGGTCTATCTGTTTACCAATGTCAATGTCTTGGCCTGTGTAAGACTCAACCTCGGACTTAATATCGAACATGTATGAGACAATCTTATTTGTCTCCCCCCTATTAATACTTCTTTTAATCTTTTCGAAGATCTTTTCTACTCGAATGCCGAAGTTGATGGCATTAGCATCTAAGTTAATACCTGCAGCTATAGACGAGCTGAGGCTGAATTATTGCAGTAGAGAAAGCAATCGCTGTAACACCTGCCACCAAATGATTAAAGAGAGAAGGTTTAAAAATATTAACCATAAAGACCTTTGCTTAATTTTATTTGAATACTTTATTTCCATAACGTCTAATTCTGAAAATAGTTTTTGCCACAAGAAGAATGAAAAAACAAAAGTGGCTAAAACGATCGCTATGTAAACAGGAACGTTTTCAAGACCTGTTATGACCATTTAATTCTCCATAAACTTGTTCCTTCAAGTCATACTATGTTTTTAAATGAATAATTTTCCATCATTTTAACCCTAAGATTAAAACTCAGGTTACTTTTCATTTGTAGCCAAACATTGATTAATTTGTCTTCTTAAAGACAATGCAACCGCAACTGCGAAAATAAAATTCCACAAAACATAAGCTATCAATAAAAAAGAGGATTTTTGTTCACGAAAAATATTTTCTTTTGATCTTTTCACCCTTTTCAATCGTTCAACTGAAAATAAAAATTCACCACTCTCAAATTGCTTTGAAAACATTTCACCATTTTTCGCAGGCTTCTCTTTAGCCCATTCCTGAATGACATAATTCTTCCATCCCAGTAAGAGTTGTTCTCGTTGCTCCAAAATATTGCTCGAAAAAGGTCCATTTATGTACAGCTCAACGATCATTTTCTCACTTGGATACAAAGCCTTTTCACTCTTCAAGTCTACTGGCTGCAATAAGTTCTCCCATGTAAAGGCTAACGCAACAATTGGAAATAACCACACCACAGCTCCTGCCCCCTCCACCTTCTTCAACAATGCTATCGGAATCACAAGCCCTAATACGATCCAAATCAACTCAAACTTCGAAATCCTCAATAATAAAATTTCAATAGATTCTTTGACTTTCCCCAGAAAAGAGGTCTCAGATTTCCCTAAACTCTCATAACTCCTTGTAATTTCATTCTGCTCACTCAAAGGGAGCTTCTGGAATTGCTCCCTATCTCCAATCACTCTCTCATAAAGAAGTTTCTTCTTCTTAACTTCGAAATGCTCCCCCATAAATGGATAACCCAATACCCATATCAAACAAGTAAAAGCTAAACATAACTGTAATATTGCCATTACCCTTGCAGGAGTCGGTATAAATGTTCCTGGAGGATAACTCTTCTTCACTCTTTGCCGCATCGATACACCTATATATTTTTTAAATATTTTAATGATCAAAGATTTAAGTGCAAAAAGTAAAATATTTAAATGAATGAATGACATTTCTTAGCATTTTCATCTCTCAATTTATTTGGATTTCCGCAAATGTCTTTTTGCCATGTTTTTCTCTAAAACCAGACACTTTTCTCCATAAAAATCATCCAATTTTCGAGGAATTTCATAGACGCAGAAAAGAAAATGCAAAATTTTTTCAAGCTCTGAATATATTGTGAGGGCGAAATGAAAATATTTTGCGAAAGACGTTGCGGAAAATCACAGGGATTTAGTATGTTTGTAGCTTCCCACGAAACGCTGAGCGAAACAAACAAGCAAAGCAACGCGGTGAATGCAGCCGACAACAAGTCGCTGCAAAAGCTCTTTTGACAATGTAAACAAGGTAATGTACAAGCCAAAAAAATGGTAAATAGGGCTTGTGCGAAAGAAACTAAGAAATTAGTGACTCGAGC